>NZ_JBHRXJ010000005.1:0-256751 GCF_042648425.1 Paracoccus mangrovi
ATGAAACGCGCCCCTCGCAGCCGTCAACGCCATGATTTATATGCGAAATATCACGATTACGACAGCGAAATCAGCGACTTACTTGGAGAATGTGGGGTCAATATCTCGGGCCTCGTCGATGTTGGTGTGCGCAAGTATGAAAACGGGCTTTTCATGTGCTTTCCCTTTGTCGTGCTGGGCTATCTTTACGGGCGCCGGGTGCTGTTGCGGGGGGCGGCGGGGGCCATGCCCGCGCGCCGGCTGGTGCTGATTGCGCTGGCGGTGGGGATGGCGGGGCTGTTGCTTGAGGCGTCGATGGCCCGGTTGCTTTGGGGTGATCAGATCATGCTCGACATTCCGGTCACCAGCTATCTTGCCGCGCCCGCGCTGTTTCTGACGACGATGGGGACCGAAATGCCGGCCTCGCCCATCCGGCTCGACCCGATTTCGGCGGCGATCTATTTCATGCATGTGCTGATGCTGAACCTGGCGCATGCGGCGGGGATCACGCATCTGGGCGGGCTGATGCTTTTCGCGGTCGGGGGGCCGACGCTGATCGCGATCCTGATGGGGCGGTTTGCGCTGCCGGGGCTGAAACGCAGCAATCCCGAACGGGCGGGCGACGGCCGGACCGCGCCGGCGGAACGCTAGCCGGCGCCGAAACCGCCCTGCCATTTGGGTCCGGGGCGCGCATGCGCGGTCGGGCCGCGCGCGCCCCGGAACGTCCAACAGGCCCTTAGACGTAGCTGTCCAGAAAATCCTTCGGGATCAGAAGGTTCTGACGGCCAAGTTCCTTGACGTCGCGTTCGCCGCAAAGCGCCATGGTGATGTCCAGTTCCTTGCGGATCACCTCAAGCGCCTTGGTGACGCCGGCCTCGCCCATCGCGCCAAGGCCATAGATATACGAGCGGCCGATCATCGTGCCATGCGCCCCCATGGCCAGCGCCTTGAGCACGTCCTGACCCGAGCGGATGCCGCTGTCGAGATGGATCTCGATCTGGTCGCCGACGGCGGACACCACCTCGGGCAGCATACGGATCGAGCTGAGCGCGCCGTCGAGCTGTCGGCCGCCATGATTGCTGACCACGATGGCATCGGCGCCGAAATCGGCGGCACGGCGGGCGTCGTCGGGATCGTTGATGCCCTTGAGGATCAGCTTGCCGCCCCACAGATCACGGATGCGCGCGATCTTGTCCCAGTCGAGCTTGGGATCGAACTGTTCGGCGGTCCAACTCATCAGTGAGCGGGTATCGCCGACGCCCTTGGCATGGCCGACGATATTGCCAAAGCTGCGCCGCTTGGTCTGCAACATCTCGATGCCCCAGCGCCATTTCGTCGCCAGATCCAGCATCACCGGAATGGTCAGCTTGGGCGGCGCAGAGAGGCCGTTCTTGAGGTCCTTGTGACGCTGGCCCAGGATTTGCAGATCCAGCGTCAGCACCAGCGCCGAGCAATTGGCCCGCTTCGCGCGCTCGATGATGTTTTCGACGAATTCCTCGTCGCGCATGACGTAAAGCTGGAACCAGAACGGATGGCGCGTGGCCTCGGCCACATCCTCGATCGAACAGATCGACATGGTCGAAAGCGTATAGGGGACGCCGAATTTCTTGGCCGCGAGCGCCGCCTTGATCTCGCCATCGGCGGATTGCATGCCGGTCATGCCGACCGGCGCAAGCGCCACCGGCATCGCGACCTTCTCTCCGATCATCGTGCTTTCCGTGGTGCGGCCGGTCATGTCCACCGCAACCTTCTGGCGCAGCTTGATGCGCTGGAAATCGTCGCTATTGGCGCGGAACGTGCCCTCGGTATAGCTGCCGCTTTCGGCATAGTCATAGAACATGCGCGGCGTGCGGCGGCGGTAAAGCTGTTTCAGGTCGTCGATGCAGGTGATGACGGGCATGGCGTGTCTCCTTATGTCATTCCGGGGCGGATGGCGCGCAATCGGGCGCATTCCCGGGGCATTGCTGCGTGTCGAGCGATTGTTGTGACAGCGCTTTTGCACGATCGCGCAGGGCATCGGCCCGGCTTTGCAGATCGTGGTCCTTGATGACCGGCCCGGTTTGGCCGCGCCCGGCCAGCGCGCGGCCGCGCGCATCCAGCCCGGCGCCCAGACTGTCGTCGCGGGCGGCATTGCCGGCATGGGCCGGCATCGCGGGTTCGGCAAGGATCTGGTCGGTCGGCATCAATGCGGGATAGTCGCTGCGCGCCCCGCCACAGGCCGTCAGCCCCATCAGCGCCATCGCGCCCCCGATCAGCCGAAAGCCCATCCGATCCCCCTCATTCGCCATCATGCTACATAGAACCAGTGGGGAGGCCGGGGCAAGATGCGGTCTTTCGCTGCGCGGGATTCGCCCCTAGAAGGGCGGGCATGGCACGCACTCAGGGATCCAGAGCCGAAATCACCGGACCGGCGGTGCGCGACGCCGCGCGCCAGCTGTTTGCCCGCCACGGCTTTGCCGCCGTCTCGATGCGCCAGATCGCGGCCGAGGTGGGCGTTCAGGCGGGCGCGCTTTACGCCTATACCCCCGACAAGCAGGCGCTGCTTTACGACCTGCTGCGCAGCCATATGGAGGATCTTCTGGCCGCCTGGCACGACAATCCGGCGGCGCCCGCGCTGGACCGGCTGGACGCGTTCCTGCGCTTTCACATCCAGACCAGTCTGGAACGTCCCGAGGCGGTGTTCCTGTCCTATATGGAGCTTCGCAACCTGACCCCGGAAAACCGCCGCCTGATCGCCGATCTGCGCCGACGCTATGAAGACGCGCTTGAGGCGATCCTGATCGCCGGTCAGGCACAGGGCAGCATGAGCATGCCGGACACGCGGCTGACGACCATGGCCCTGATCGCGATGCTGACCGGTGTGGCCAGCTGGTATCGCGAGGGCGGGCGGCTGGATCAGGACCGCGTCATGGCGGTTTACGGCGACTTGGTGCGGGGCGCGGTCGGGGCATGTCCATGACCCCTTTGCATTGGGGCCATCAAGACCGATATAAGACGACATGAGCCTGCCGCCCCAGTTCCTTGACGAGATCCGCGCCCGCGTGCCTTTGTCGCGCGTGATCGGGCGCAAGGTGGTCTGGGATCTGCGCCGTTCGAACCAGGCCAAGGGCGACTGGTGGGCGCCATGTCCGTTCCACGGCGAAAAGACCGCATCCTTTCATGTCGATGACCAGAAGGGGTTCTATTACTGCTTTGGTTGCCATGCCAAGGGCGATGCCCTGACCTTTCTGCGCGAGGCCGAGGGGATGGGCTTTATCGAGGCGGTCGAGCTTTTGGCGTCCGAGGCGGGGCTTCAGATGCCCGAACGCGATCCCCGCGCCACCGAACGCGCCGACCGCCGCACGCTTCTGGTCGAGGTGATGGAACAGGCCACGCGCTGGTTTCGTCTGCAATTGCAAAGCGGCGCGGCGGCGGATGCGCGGGCCTATCTGGTCCGGCGCGGTCTGGACGAGGCCGCCTGTGAACAGTTCGGCATCGGTTTTGCGCCCGATCAGCGACAGGGCCTGTTCAACGCGCTGCGCGGCAAGGGCGTCGATCCGGCGCTGATCGTCGAGGCGGGATTGGCTGCGAAACCCGACGATGGCGGCGCGCCATTCGACCGGTTCCGGGGTCGCATCATCTTTCCGATCCGCGACGGGCGCGGGCGCTGCATCGCATTTGGCGGCCGGGCCATGGATCCGAATGCGCGCGCCAAATACCTCAACAGCCCGGAAACGCCGCTGTTTGACAAGGGGCGCAACCTTTACAATGTCGGCCCCGCGCGGGCGGCGGTGGCCAAGGGCAAGCCGCTGATCGTGGCCGAAGGCTATATGGATGTGATCGCGCTTGTCCGCGCGGGGTTCGAGGGCGCGGTGGCCCCCCTGGGCACCGCCATCACCGAGGATCAGCTTCGGCTGATGTGGCGCGTCTCGCCCGAGCCGGTGATCGCGCTGGACGGGGATACGGCGGGCTTGCGCGCGGCAATGCGGTTGATCGATCTTGCGCTGCCGATGACCGCGCCGGGACAGGCGCTGCGCTTTGCCTTTCTGCCCGAGGGACAGGACCCCGACGACCTGATCCGGGCCAAGGGCGCGGGGGCGATGTCGGCCATTCTGGACGAGGCCCGGCCGCTGGTCGATCTCTTGTGGCGGCGCGAGACCGAGGGGCGGGTCTTTGACAGCCCCGAACGCCGCGCGGCGCTGGACAAGGCGCTGGGGGATGCGATCGCGAAAATCGCCGACAAGGACACGCGCGATCATTACTTTGCCGCACTCAAAGACCTGAAATGGCAGCTGTTCAGCAACCGGCGCCGCAATGACGCGCCCTCGGCCCCGCGCCCGGCACCGGCGGGCGGGCGGGGCCGGGGCAATGACGCGCGCTTTCAGCCGGTGGCGCCGGTCGCGTCCACGCGGGCCTCGCGCCTGTCATCGCCCGAGGCGGGCGAGCACGAGGCCGACGCCCTGATCGAGGCCATGGTGCTGGCCATCTGCGCCACGCATCCCGCATTGATCGCGCCGGTGGAATCGCGGCTGGAACGGCTGGAACCACAGGACAGCGACCGCGCCGCGCTGGTCCATGACCTGTTGTCGGCGACCCAGTCGCAGGCCGGTCAGCGCGCCCTTGAAAGCATTTTATCCGACCCCCATGTGAAGGCGGCGCCGGCGATATTGCGGCCGCAGGACGGCGATGCCGCCTCGGAAATCCTGGCCAATGCGCTGGACCGGATCGAATCCCGCCGCGCCGCGCGCGAGGAAATCGCCCGCGCCGAGGCCGAAATCGAAGGCATGGCCGACGAAGGGCTAACCTGGCGCATGGCGCAATCGGCCCGGGCGCGGCAATTGGCCGATCACCCCTCGCTTGCCGATCTGTCGGATCTGGGCGAGGACAGCGCAAGCCATCGTGCCGTCCTTGAGGCGGCGTTGAAGAATGAAATCTGGCGCAAGCCACGCCGCTGAACGCCGCGCGAATCGCTTGTGCCGAATCACCGGGTCCAATGGCCGGGCGCGGGCTTTGAAATGCCTGCGAATCGCGCTAGAACCGACCGAAAGCCGACTCTGATTCGCCGATTCGCGAATCACCGCTTCAAGGGAGCCAGCATGGCAGCCAACGACGACGACCAGAAGCCCGACACCAAGGACGACGATCACTCGCTGGATATGTCGCAGGCTGCGGTCAAACGCATGATCGCCGAAGGGCGTGATCGCGGCTATATCACCTATGATCAGCTCAATGCGGTGTTGCCCCCCGAACAGGTCAGCTCGGACCAGATCGAGGACGTGATGTCCATGCTGTCCGAAATGGACATCCGCGTCGTCGAGAATGACGAGGATGCCGACGAGGGCGAGCAGAGCGGCGGCGAGGTCGCGACCACCAGCTCGGGATCGCGCGAGATCGCGGTCGCCACCACCGAAACCGAAAAGCTGGACCGCACCGACGATCCGGTGCGCATGTATCTGCGCGAAATGGGCTCGGTCGAACTGTTGTCGCGCGAGGGCGAGATCGCCATCGCCAAGCGCATCGAGGCCGGCCGCAACACCATGATCGCGGGCCTGTGCGAAAGCCCGCTGACCTTCAAGGCCATCACCATGTGGCGTCAGGAGCTTCTGGACGAAGACATCCTGCTGCGCGACGTCATCGATCTTGAAACCACCTTCGGCCGTTCGATGGACGAGGAAGGCGATGACGAGGAAGAGCTGACCACCGAAAATCCCCGCGCGGCCTCGGGCAGCGCCGGCGGCGCGGATGAGCAGGAATTGGATGCCGACGGCAATCCGATGTCCGCCAGCGAGGATGACGAGGACGAGGATGACGGCCAGAACCTGTCGCTGGCCGCGATGGAGGCCAGCCTCAAGCCCAAGGTTCTGGAAACGCTCGAGCTGATCGCCCAGGGGTACGAAGAACTGGCGCATATGCAGGACAACCGCATGTCCGCCACCCTCAATGAGGACAATACCTTTTCGGCCTCGGACGAGCTTGCCTATCAGAAATTGCGGTCGCGCATCGTGGCCCTGGTCAACGAACTGCACCTGCACAACAACCGCATCGAGGCGCTGGTCGATCAGATTTACGGCATCAACCGCCGCATCGTCAGCATCGACAGCGGCATGGTCAAGCTGGCCGATGCCGCCCGCATCAACCGCCGCGAATTCATCGACGCCTATCGCGGCGCCGAGCTGGACCCGACCTGGGTCGAGCGGATGATGGAAAACAAGGGCCGCGGCTGGCAGGCGCTGTTTGAAAAGGCCCGCGACAAGGTCGAGGATCTGCGCGGCGACATGGCCATGGTCGGCCAGCATGTCGGCGTCGATATCGAGGAATTCCGCCGCATCGTGAACCAGGTCCAGCGCGGCGAAAAGGAATCGCGTCAGGCCAAGAAGGAAATGGTCGAGGCGAACCTGCGGCTGGTTATCAGCATCGCCAAGAAATACACGAACCGTGGCCTGCAATTCCTTGATCTTATTCAGGAAGGCAATATCGGCCTGATGAAGGCGGTGGACAAGTTCGAATACCGCCGCGGCTACAAGTTCAGCACTTACGCGACCTGGTGGATCCGGCAGGCGATCACGCGATCCATCGCCGATCAGGCCCGCACCATCCGCATCCCGGTCCATATGATCGAAACGATCAACAAGCTGGTGCGCACCGGCCGCCAGATGCTGCATGAAATCGGCCGGGAACCGACGCCCGAGGAACTGGCCGAAAAGCTGCAAATGCCGCTGGAAAAGGTTCGCAAGGTGATGAAGATCGCCAAGGAACCGATCAGCCTTGAAACCCCGATCGGGGACGAGGAAGACAGCCAGCTTGGCGATTTCATCGAGGACAAGAACGCCGTTCTGCCGCTCGACAGCGCCATTCAGGAAAACCTCAAGGAAACCACCACGCGGGTTCTGGCCAGCCTGACCGCGCGCGAAGAACGGGTGCTGCGGATGCGCTTTGGCATCGGCATGAACACCGACCACACGCTGGAAGAGGTCGGCCAGCAGTTCAGCGTCACCCGCGAACGCATCCGCCAGATTGAGGCCAAGGCCCTGCGCAAGCTCAAGCACCCGTCACGGTCGCGCAAGCTGCGTTCCTTTCTGGACCAATGAGCTTGGAAAGCGGATGCTTTCTTTATCGCAGCAGGACCGCGCTGAATGCGCGGTCCTCTGATTTTCAGGCCATTCTGATTGCGGCCCGGCGGCGCAATCAGGAACTCGGCCTGACCGGCTATCTGCATTATGAAGATGGCCATTTCTATCAATGGCTTGAAGGCCCGGCCGAGGCTTTGGCCCAGGTCGCCGCCCTGGTCGAGGCCGATCCCCGTCACACACATATCGAATATCTGTGGCGCGGCACACAGGCACGGCGCCAATTCGCCGGCTGGGATATGGGTTACGGCAGCAGCGCGCCCGGGACCCTGTTCGACTGGGTCGCCGAACGCGAGGTGCATGTCAGCGACCGGGCCGAATTCGCCCGCGCCGTTCTGGGGTTCATGCTGGAAATGTCGGGCTATGGGGCCGCGACCAAGGCGGCGACCTCTGACAGCTGATCGCCCGCGGCGGTTCCGGTCGGCAAAGCCCCGTTGAGCGGCGGGGCGATCACGTCACGGGCGACGTGATCGGGGCCGTTCCGCGTGACTTGCGGGCCTAGCCGCGCGTGTCGATCCAGCTCACAAAGGCATCGACGAAACCCTGAAGGAACTTGCGCGTGCCTTCATCCTCGACGCTGCCATCGGGGGCATAGATTTCGGGCTTCCACTGGATATAGGCCTCGGGGATGGCCATGACCATGCAGCCCGCGTTCAGCATGTCGCTGCGCAGCCGCGATTGCGCCACCGCCGTGCCGACGGCACCCGGCGAGGTTCCGGTGATCGCCGCGGGCATCCGCGCCCAGCTGTTCTGGCCATAGGGTCGGGTGCCCCAGTCGATGGCATTCTTGATCACGCCGGGATAGCCGCGATTATATTCGGGCGTCACCGCCAGCACGGCGTCGGAATGGTCCAGCCGATCCTTGAACCGGGCCACCGGCTCGGGGATATTGTCCCACAGATCGTCATTGTAATGGGGCAGGTCGCCGATATGCAGTTCATGGAATTGCAGGCGATCTCCGGCCAGCTTTTCCAGCACGGCGGTCAGTTTGCGGTTGATCGATTCCCGGCGAAGCGAGCCGATCATGACGGCGACGTTCTTGGCCATGGTGCCTCCTTGGGGTTGTCAAAGCGATAACGCGGAATGACGCAACGGGTTGCCCCGCAGGGCCAGATTGCGCGCAAATCCCCCCCGACGCCAAGCCCCCAAAAGGGAAATCAGGCAATTTCGGAAAACGTTACATGGCGGTTTACGCGACTGGCTGTGCATTACTGATAAACCGGAAATAAGTCGTTTTTTTTCATGCCATTAACCCCGGAATTTCACGAGAAATCGGGTGCATGAAAACTGCGTGATCCCGGCGCCGCTTGTGGGCTGCGGGGGGCGTTCATAGCTTGGCATCATTCAGTTGATGGCCATCAGGATTTCACCAGAAACGACCGAATTCCGGTCACGATCCCCGAAAGGAAACATGATGAAAAACGTTCTCAAAGGCGCGCTTGCAGCTTTGGCGATCAGTGTCGCTGTGCCTGTTGCGGCCATGGCGGCTGGCTATGACGTCAACGCGACCACGACCGATCTGGCGCTGCGCGGCTATGACCCGGTGGCCTATTTCACCGATGGCAAGCCCATGGAGGGCATGTTCGACATCACCGCCGTCTATAACGGCGCGACCTATCGCTTTACCTCGGAAGAGCACAAGGCGATGTTCGAAGCCGCACCCGAAAAATATGCCCCGCAATATGGCGGCTATTGCGCCTTTGGTCTGGCCCAGGGCTACAAGTTCGACGGCGACCCGAACGTCTGGAAGATCGTCGACGACAAGCTGTATCTGAACCTGGCCCCCAAGGTCAGCGAGATCTGGCAAGAGGATGTCGCCGGCAACATCACCAAGGCCGACGGCAAATGGACCGAGGTCAAGGATGTTTCGCCCGCCGAGCTGGCGCCGAAATAAGATCGCTTGAAACAAAAGGGAAAGGGGCGTCAATGCGACGCCCCTTTCTTGCATCCCGGCTCTGGCTTCGCGCGGATGAACCCGGTACAAAAGGGAAACACCTCAACGAAGCAACAAGCAGGTCATCCCATGCCGCCAAGCTGGAGCGCGCGCTTTCAGGCGTGGACAAGCGATCTTTCCGCGATGCAGAGCGCGCTGGCGGTGGTGGGCTGCGGGCTGATCCTGGCCTTGCTGCTTTACTGGTTGTCGCAGCGCCGGCTTGCCGCCCTGCGCGACGCCGCCGAAACCTTGCGGCGCCAGAGCCAGTGGCAGGCCGAGGAACTGGCGCGCCGCGCCGAACGCATCGCCGCGCTCGAGCCGGAATTGCAGGCCGAATCCCGCGCCGCGCGCGACCATGCCCTGCGCGCCGGACAGCTCGACGTCCGGCTTGAGGCGCGCGAAACCCGGCTGGCCGAGCTGGGCGAGGAACGCGACGGGCTGGCCGATGCCCTGCATCAGGCCCGCCAGCAATCGGCGCGGCTGGAAAACGAGCTCGGTCAGCTGCGCCTGTCCGCCCAGAAGGATCGCGAGACGGCGGCCCGGGAATTGCAGACCCTGCGCGAATTGCGCCAGGAAATGTCCCAGAACTTCAAGTTGATGGCGCAGGAAACCCTGCGCGTTCAGGGTGCGGACATGCAAAAGATGCATGGCGAACAGATTTCCGCGCTGCTCAATCCGTTCCGCGATCAGGTGCATCGCTTTCAGACCGAACTTCAAAGCCGCAACAAGGTTCTGGACGAAGAGGGGGCGCGGCTGCGCGAACAGATCGAGGGCCTGCACCGCCGCTCTGAACAGATCAGTCGCGAGGCGGTCGAGCTGACGCGCGCGCTGAAAGGTGAAAAACAGCGTCAGGGCGCCTGGGGCGAGATGATCCTTCAGCGCATTCTTGAGGAATCGGGCCTGCAAGAGGGCACACATTACGCGCTGCAATCCAGTTTCCGCGACGAATCCGGCACGCTGTGGCGGCCCGATGTCGTGGTGCGGATGCCGCGCGGCAAGGTCTTGGTAATCGACAGCAAGGTGTCGCTGAACGCCTATGAGCAATCGGTCAATGCCGAGGATCCCGCCGAACGCGAGGCCGCGCTGCGCCGCCATGTTGCCGCGATCCGCGCCCATGTCACCGCGCTGTCGGACAAGGGCTATGAGGCGATGGACGACGCCTCGGTCGATTATGTGCTGATGTTCATCCCGATCGAGGGCGCGTTTTCCGAGGCGCTGCGGCTGGACCCGGATCTGGCCAGTTTCGCGCTGGACCGGCGGGTGGGGCTGGCCACGCCCACGACGCTGATGCTGACGCTGCGCACGGTCGAACATATCTGGATGGTCGAGCGGCGCGAAACCAACGCGCTGGAAATCGCCCGCCGCGCCGGGGCGATCTATGACAAGGTCGCCGGTTTCGTCGACAGCATGGAGGCCGTCGGCAAATCGCTGGATCAGGCCAGCCGCGCCCATGGCCAGGCCATGGACCGGCTGTCGCGCGGTCAGGGCAACGTCATCCGCCAGGTGGAAATGCTGCGCGAACTGGGCGCGCGCGCGCAAAAGCGCATCGGGCTGGACCATGATGGCGGGGGCCTCGGTGACGGGGATGAGGGCGGCGCGTTGCCCGGGCCGGATATGGGCCGCGATGCGGCCGAGTGACCGGAACCAGGGTGCGCGGCAGCGGACCGTCCCGCATACCGTGCCGCCTGTGATGCCCGACCAAGAGTTGCAGAGGATTGCATGACGACACAAGATCCGGTTGATGGCCCAGCGGATAACATGGCGCATGGCCCGGCGGACGCGGCCCGGCCAAAGCGCCGCCTTGGCGATCTGTCCCTGACCGAGCTGAGCGAGGTGATCCGCAATATCGGCTTTGGCGTCGGCGCGGTTCTGGCGGCGGTGGGTGCGGTTTCGGCCTATCTTCTTGACAACTTTACCAAAAGCTATGGCGGCACGGGCGAGGACCGCCTGTTTCTGACGCTGGCCATCTTTCTGTTGTCCATGGCGGCGATGGCGGCGGTCACCGGATATCTTTATGCCGTTGGCCGAATGCTCGCGGGCATGGCGGAACGCGCCCCGGCGGGGTGGAAACGGATCGCCGTCGGTGTTTTGCGCGTCGGGGTCGGCCTGTTTCTGGGTTTGATTCTGGCGGCCACGTTCTGGGGCATGATGGCGGCCTTTGCCGCGCTGACCGAGACGGTTTTCGACATCTGGCGACAGGTCCGGCGGTGATGCGGACCATTTTCAGCATCGAGACCCGCGGCCCCGCCTGTCACGATTTCACCCGCGAGGTCGCGGCCTGGCTGCGGGGTATCGGCGCCGGGGACGGCGTTCTGACGCTGATGGTGCGCCATACCTCATGCAGCCTGCTGATTCAGGAAAACGCCGATCCCGACGTGCAGCGCGATCTGTTGGGCTGGCTGGACCGGGTGGCGCCTCCGGCCGATCATGCCTCGATGCGCTGGCTGAGCCATACCGCCGAAGGGCCCGACGACATGCCCGCCCATCTCAAGGCCGCGATCCTGCCGGTCAGCCTGCAAATCCCCGTCGCCGAGGGGCGGATGATTCTGGGCACATGGCAGGGGATCTATCTGGTCGAACATCGCCGCGCCCCGCATCGGCGTCAGGTGGCGGCGGCGTTTCTGGCGGGCTGAAAACGGCGGGACGCGGGGCCTTCAAAACCTCTTCCCCTTGACGCGCGGATGTGAAAACCTGCCTTGGAAAAGAACGCGGATTCAGGCGCAAGGGCGGGGAATGGCTTCAGGCAACAGATCACAGGCCATGCAGGGGCTGACCCTGATCGCGCCGCCGCTTGGCTATGCGGTTCTTGTCCTTGCCGCGCCGCTGCTGACCATCCTTGCCTATTCCTTTTTCAAGGACGGCTATCTGACGGTCATCCGCGAATTCACGCTGGAAAACTATGTCTCGGTGCTGAAGGATCCGATCTTTCACAAGATCATGCTGCGATCCCTTGCGGTGGCGGCACTGGTGACGCTGGTCACGGTGGCGCTGGCCTTTCCGGTGGCCTATTTCCTCAGCTTCGTGGTCGCGCCACAGCGCAAATCCATGTGGCTGTTTCTGATCACCATCCCATTCTGGACCAGCTATCTGATCCGGGTGTTCCTGTGGAAGGTGATCCTGGGCTATAATGGCGTCATCAATTCCGGGCTGAAATCGCTGGGCATCATCGAACAGCCGCTGAGCTTTCTGCTTTATAACGTCAATTCCATCGTGCTGACGCTGGCCCATGCCTATGCGCCATTCGCGATTCTGCCGATCTTCATCGCGCTGGAAAAGATCGACCGCTCGCTTCTGGAGGCGGGGCGCGATCTGGGCGAAAGCCGGGCGATGACCTTCTGGCGGGTGACGCTGCCTCTGGCGATGCCAGGCGTGGTCGCGGCCTCGCTGATCGTGTTCATCCCGACCATCGGCGACTATGTCACGCCGACGCTGATCGGCGGCGGCAAGATCCCGATGGTGGCCAACATGATCCAGGCGCAGATGCTGGATCTGGACAATCGTCCGCTGGGTTCGGCGCTGGCGGTGACGGCGATGCTGATCGTGGCGGTGATCAGCCTGATCTTCGTCGCGATGAACCGGCGGTTCCTGAAGGTGCGGCAATGAAGAAGGGCCAGAACTGATGAAAGGCTCGGGGCTGCGCGTCTATGCGCTGATCTATCTGCTGTTTCTTTACGCGCCGATCCTGCTTTTGCCGATCTTCGCGTTCAATTCCGGCACCGTGATCGCATTCCCGTTGAAGGGCGTGACCACCGAATGGTTCGCCCAGATGTTCGAGAATGCGACGCTGCGCCGGGCGCTGGCCAATTCGCTGATCATCGCGGTCTCGGCCTCGGTTTTCGCGACCTGTCTGGGGGTGCTGGCCGCCCGTGCCACGACCCGGTTCGAATTTCCGGGCAAGGGCGCGATCACCGGGCTGATCATGCTGCCCCTTGTCCTGCCCGAGATCATCATCTCGATCTCGCTTCTGGTGGTGCTGTTGTCGCTGGGCGTCACGCTCAATATCTTCACGGTCATCATCGGGCATACGCTGATCTGCATGCCTTATGCGACGGTGATCCTGTCCACCGCCTTCAACTCGCTCGACCGTTCGCTCGAAGAGGCGGCCTATGACCTCGGCGAAACGAAATGGAGCGCGTTCCGCCTGGTCATCCTGCCGCTGGTCATGCCGGGCATCATCTCGTCGCTGCTGATGAGTTTCACCATCAGCCTGGATGAATTCATCATCGCCTTTTTCCTGGCCGGGAACGAGCCGACGCTGCCGACCTATATCTTCAGCCAGCTGCGTTTCCCCAAACAGATCCCGATGATCATGGCTCTGGGTACGGTGCTGGTGGTGATGTCGATCATCCTTCTGACGATTGCCGAATATTTCCGCCGCCGGGGCGTTGCCCGGACCGGCGCCAAGGATACCGGAGGCTTCCTGTGACCCAGACCCGCTATGACCGGCTGGAAGCCGCCAAGCCGATGATCGAGTGCCGTGAGCTGCACAAGTATTATGGCGATTATCACGCGCTGCGCGGCATCGACCTGACCATCCGGGCGGGCGAGTTCTTTTCGCTGCTGGGCCCGTCGGGCTGTGGCAAGACCACACTGTTGCGCACCATCGCGGGGTTCGAGGATATCAGCTCGGGTGTCGTGCTGATCGATGGCAAGGATATGGCCGATGTGGCCGCGAACCACCGCCCCACGAATATGGTGTTTCAGTCCTATGCCATCTTTCCGCATCTGACCGTGGCCGAGAATGTGGGCTTTGGCCTGCGCCGCGATCCGCGCTCCAAGGCCGAAAAGGCCGCCGCGGTCGACGAGGCGCTGGCCATGGTCGGGCTGAAAGGCTATGGCGCGCGCGCCAGCCATGCGCTGTCGGGCGGTCAACGCCAGCGGGTCGCGCTGGCCCGGGCGCTGATCCTGAAACCCAAGGTGCTTTTGCTCGATGAGCCGCTTTCCGCGCTGGACCGCAAGATGCGCGAACAGATGCAGGTCGAGCTGATCAAGTTGCAGCGTCAGGTCGGCATCACCTTCGTTCTGGTCACCCATGATCAGGAAGAGGCGCTGGTCATGTCCGACCGCATCGCCGTCATGTTCGAGGGCCAGATCGCCCAGCTTGACGGCCCCGAGGCGCTTTACGCCCGCCCCTCAAGCCGGCGGGTCGCCGATTTCATCGGGGTGATGAACTTTCTGCCCACCCGCATCGTCGGCGACACACCCACCGGGGTCGAGGTCGAGGCGCCGGGCTTTGGCCGCGTCGAGATCCCGGCCGCCAATATCAGCCGCGCCAATCCCGACGATGCCGGCCCCACGATCGGTTTCCGCCCGGAGGCGGTATCGCTTATCTCGCAGGGTGCGGCCACGCAGGCCCGGGTGACCGAGGGCGTGATCGACGAGGTCGTCTATTATGGCGACATGACCTATTACGACGTGCGGCTGGACGGGTCGGACGGTTTCGGCGAAAAGGTGCGCCCGATCCGCATCGCCATGCGCAATGTCTTTGGCCGCGAGGTGCAAGAGGTGGGCGCGCGCGCGAACGTGAGCTGGTCGCCCGGCTCGCTGGTGCTTTTCCGCTGAAACCGCTCAAGGCTGCGTGCGGATTGCCGCCACGGTGATTTGCGGGCAGGGGCGGGCCGTGCCATGGTCCCGGTGTTTCGTATAACCAACGGAGATCGAGATGATCGCACGTTCCGCAATTCTGACCGCCCTGGCCGTTGCCGGCCTGACCGCTGGCGCGGCTTTCGCGCAAGAGGCAACCCCGGCGGCGCCCGCCGAACAGCCGGCGGCCCCCGCAGCCCAGGATCCCGGCGCGGCCTATGAAAGCGCGCGCAACCAGCTTGGCGTGCTGATGTATTGTCAGGAAAACGGTCATATCGACGCCTCGGCCGTCGAAACCCAGACCAAGCTTCTGGCGATGATTCCGCCGGGCGATGCCGCCAAGGGCGACGCCGCCGAGGCCAAGGGCAAAGAGGGCACGGTTTCGGCCATGGGGGTCGAGCGTTCGCTGTCCGACGCTGCCACGGAACAGAAAACCACCGAAGACGCGCTCTGCAAACAGATGGACGCGCTTTTGAAACAGCTCGCGGCGCAGATGCCGTCCTGATCCGGGATTGGCGCGGCGCGGGATCGCAATCCGGTCCCGCGCCCGCCGCAGGCGGCGTCTGGATGCCGGGCGGGGCAGGGCGCCCCGGTCGCCTAGCTTCCCGAAAGCGTCGCCTGCACCTTTTTCGGCAAACTGGCACGCACCATCCGATAGGACATCCGGATGCGATGGGCCAATTCGTCGGGTGCCGAATCCAGCGGCAGCGCGACCCAGCTGCGATGCAGATAGGGCGCGCGCTCGGCCACGCCGGTTTCGATCAGAAAGGCGGCGGTTTCGACGCTGTCGGTCTTGACCGACACATGCTTGCCCTGTGCGCCGACCAGCGCAAAGATCTTTCCGCCCACCTTCCAGCAGTCATGGCCGCCCCCCCAGGGGTCGGACCATTCCGCGCCGGGCTGCGCGGCGCTCATTTCATTGACCAGATCGCGGCTCATGCCCCAAGTTATGCAGCCTCTCTTGGCAGAGGCAAGACAATGCGTTAAGCGATGCGCATGAAGGTGAGAACCGCCACCACGCGCTGCTTCATTACCGGCTGAAATTTCAGGCGGGCGGTTCATTGTGACCTGTTGACGCCCGCAAAGGGGAAGTCATGGTCCAGATCAGATTGACGAACACGAGGACGCGGCGGAAAGAGGATTTCCGGCCCATCGACGCGGACAATGTGCGGCTGTATCTGTGCGGCCCGACCGTCTATGACCGCGCCCATCTGGGCAATGCCCGTCCGGTGGTGGTCTTTGACGTGTTGGTGCGGCTTTTGCGCCATGTCTACGGCGCGGATCACGTCACCTATGTGCGCAATTTCACCGATGTCGATGACAAGATCAACGCGACCGCGCTGGCCCGGCAACAGGCGGGCGCCCCGGGCACGCTTGAGGATCTGATCCGCGAGCGGACCCATGAAACCATCGGCTGGTATCATGCCGATATGGACGCGCTTGGCGCCACCCGCCCCGATCGCGAGCCGCGCGCAACCGACTATATTGCCCAGATGATCGCGATGATTGAACAGCTGATCGCGGGCGGCCATGCCTATGCGCGCGACGGCCATGTGCTGTTCCGGGTGCGCTCCTATAAGGATTACGGCAAGCTCTCGGGTCGTTCGGTCGATGACATGATCGCCGGCGCCCGGGTCGAGGTCGCGCCCTTCAAGGAGGACCCGATGGATTTCGTGCTGTGGAAGCCCTCGGATCAGGGCCTGCCCGGCTGGGACAGCCCATGGGGCCGGGGGCGGCCGGGCTGGCATATCGAATGCTCGGCCATGTCCTATGAGCTTCTGGGCGACAGTTTTGACATCCATGCCGGCGGCATCGACCTGCAATTCCCGCATCATGAGAATGAGATCGCGCAAAGCTGCTGCGCCCATCCGCATGGCGATTTCGCGCGGACATGGCTGCATAACGAGATGTTGCAGGTCGAGGGCAAGAAAATGTCCAAATCCTTGGGCAATTTCTTCACCGTCCGCGACCTTCTGGACAAGCGCATCCCCGGCGAGGTGATCCGGTTCGTGCTGTTGTCGACGCATTACCGCAAGCCGATGGATTGGACCGATGACAAGGCCCGCGCGGCCGAGGATGCGCTTTGGGACTGGCGCGTTCTGACCAAGGGTGTCGAACCCGCATCCGAACCCGATCCCCGCGTGATCGAGGCGCTTGCCGACGACCTGAACACGGCGGGCGCGATTTCGGTGCTTTACACGCTCAAGGACGATCCGGCCCGGCTCTTGGCCTCGGCCCGGTTTCTGGGGCTGCTTCTGCCCGGGCTGGGCGATTGGATGACCGGTGATCTTGCGGTGATCGACAGCCAGTCGGTGCCGGTCAAGGATGTGCTGGCGGCCCTGACCGGGAAATTGACCGATTTGCGGGCGGCGGCCATGGCGGCCAAGGATTTTTCGGCGGTTGACGCGCTGAAAGCCGCGCTGACCGAGGCGGGCGTCGAGGTGCGCATGTCCAAGACCGGGGTCGAACTGATCGCCGGTCCGCGCATCGATGCGGGCAAGTTGGGAATGCTGCTGTGACGGATCGCCTTTACCTTTACGATACCACCCTGCGCGACGGCCAACAGACCCAGGGCGTCCAGTTTTCGGCCGCCGAAAAGACCGAGATCGCCGAAATGCTGGACCAGCTGGGCGTCGATTATATCGAGGGCGGCTGGCCGGGTGCGAACCCGACCGACAGCGATTTCTTTGCGGCCGCACCCCAAACCCGCGCCACCATGACCGCATTCGGTATGACCAAGCGTGCGGGGCGTTCGGCGGAAAACGACGACGTTCTGGCGGCGGTGATGAATGCCGGCACCGGCGCGGTCTGTCTGGTCGGCAAGACCCATCCCTTTCACGTCCGCGAGGCGCTGGGGATTTCGCTGGACGAGAACCTTGAAAACATCCGCGCCTCGATCGCGCATCTGACCGCCAATGGGCGCGAGGCGCTGTTCGATGCCGAACATTTCTTCGACGGCTATGCCGACGATCCCGATTACGCGCTGAACTGTCTGCGGGCGGCGCTGGATGCGGGCGCGCGCTGGGTCGTGCTTTGCGACACCAATGGCGGCACGCTGCCGGCGCGGGTGGACGAGGTGACGCGGGCGGTGATCGCCGGCGGCATTCCGGGCGACCGGCTGGGCATCCATTGCCATGACGATACCGGCAATGCCGTGGCCTGCACGCTGGCCGCTGTTGATGCCGGCGCGCGCCAGATCCAGGGCACGCTGAACGGTCTGGGCGAGCGCTGCGGCAATGCCAGCCTGACCACGCTGATCCCGACCCTTCTGCTCAAGGAACCCTATCGCAGCGGGCTGGATACCGGCGTCACCGTGGAGGGCGTGGTCAACCTGACCCGCATTTCGCGCCGTCTGGACGAAATTCTGAACCGCGCGCCCCTGCGCGGCGCGCCCTATGTCGGCACCTCGGCCTTTGCGCATAAGGCCGGGCTGCATGCCAGCGCCATCCTGAAAAACCCCGCGACCTATGAACATGTCGACCCCGCGCTGGTCGGCAATGACCGCATCATCCCGATGTCCAATCAGGCCGGGCAGTCGAACCTGCGCGCCCGTCTGGCCGATGCCGGGATCGAGGTCGGGCGCGACGATCCGGCGTTGGGGCGCATCCTCGATCTGGTCAAGACGCGCGAGGATGCGGGCTATGCCTATGACGGCGCGCAGGCCAGTTTCGAGCTGCTGGCGCTGGCCGAACTGGGCCGGCTGCACAAGTTCTTTGCCGTCGAGCGCTACCGCGTCACCGTCGAGCGGCGCAAAAACGCGCTGGGGGATCGCATCTCGGTTTCCGAGGCGGTGGTGGTGGTGCGCATCGGCGACGAACGTATGCTGTCGGTCAGCGAAAGCATGGGCGATGACGGCCATGATCGCGGCCCCGTCAACGCGCTGTGGCGGGCGCTCGCCAAGGATCTTGGCCCCTATCAGGCGGCCATCGACGATATGCATCTGGTCGATTTCCGTGTCCGCATCACCGGCGGCGGCACCGAGGCCGCGACCCGCGTCATCATCGACAGCGCCGACGGACAGGGGCATCGCTGGTCCACGGTCGGCGTCTCGCCCAATATCGTCGATGCCAGTTTCGAGGCGCTGGTCGATGCGATCCGCTGGAAGCTGATCCGCGACGGCGTGGCCGCGCAATGAGCCTGTCCCAGATCGCCGAGGAACTGCGCGTCTCGGATCCCGACCGCTTTGGCGCAAGCCTGCTGGTCCCGCAGCCGGCGCGGGACAGGCTCTGGACGCTTTATGCGCTGAACCACGATCTGGCGCGCGCGCCCCTGCAATCGAACGAGCCGCTGATCGCGATGATGCGCCTGCGCTGGTGGATCGACCAGCTTGAGGCCATCGGCGGCGGCGCGCTGCCGGAAAACGAGCCGCTGGCGTCGCTGGTAGAGGTCTGGGGCAGGGATGCCGCGGCTCTGGCCGATCTGGCCGAGGCCCGGATGCGCGACTGCGAACGTGAGCCATTCGGCACCGCCGACGAGGTTCAGGATTATATCCACGCGACCTCTGGCGCGCTTATGCGCCATGCGGTCCGCACGCTTGGCGTTCCCGCCGAGGCAGATCAGGCCGCGCAGGATCAGGCGCTTGGCTGCGGCCTCGCACGCTGGCTTGCGGCGTTGCCACAACTTGATCCGCTGCGCTTGGGTCTGGCGCAACCCGATCCGGCGCTCATTTCCGAACTGGCCCGGCGCGGCCTTGCCGCGCTGGACCGCGCCAAGGCTGCACGACCTCATGTGCCGCGCGCCGCTGCCCCGGCAATGTTTCAGGGGATCGGCTATGTTGCCGCGCTGCGCGCGATGGCGGATGAGGGCAGGCCGGTGGCCATCGCCACCTCCGAATTCAAACGCCGCTTCGCTCTTGGCCGTCTGGCCCTGACCGGGCGTTGGTGGGAATGATGGGGCGAAAGGAAACGTGGGTTTGAGCCCGTTGCGGACGGTCGCACTGTTCTAGTAGCCTTTCGAAATTGTGTCTCGCCATGGAGTTTTCTGGCACAAATGCGTCCGCATCCTAGACTAAAGCTGTCAAGACTACGAGACATCGGCTGGAACCTCTGGGACCCCATAGGACTACTGGGGGCAGATGGACCTTTCACCGGAAAATGGAGTGATGAAGGCAACCTAGGGTTCGCCGATGAATACGACAACTATCTGATTTCCGCCGCCTCTCAGCTAAGGCAGGGAAAGCCCCGTGATCAGGTTGTCAGCTACCTTCTTAGCGTCGAAGCCGATTACATGGCACTTGGACAAAGTCCTACTTCACGAGAACGGGCTGAAGCAGTAGTGGCAGCGATACTCGCGGATGAAAGTATTTGGACATGGCCTGATGAGCAGGAGCGGTTCGCGGAAACCGACTGACTGTTTTGTCCCGCATTGCGGCCATCCCGATGAACGTGGCATCGATGCTTGCGGTAAAGTAAAAGCCCGCGTCCTTTGACGCGGGCTTTTGTCATTTCAGCGCCGGGCCAATTACCCGCGCAGGATCGAGCGCCCGGCATATTCCGCCGCTGCGCCCAGCATTTCCTCGATACGGATCAGCTGGTTATATTTCGCAAGCCGGTCGGACCGGGCCAGCGAGCCGGTCTTGATCTGGCCGCAATTCGTCGCCACGGCGAGGTCGGCGATGGTCGCGTCCTCGGTCTCGCCCGAGCGGTGCGACATCACGCTGGTATAGCCGGCGCGGTCGGCCATGCGCACGGCGTCCAGCGTCTCGGTCAGGGTGCCGATCTGGTTCACCTTGACCAGAAGGCTGTTGGCACAGCCCTGTGCGATGCCTTCGGCCAGACGGGCGGGGTTGGTCACAAAGAGATCGTCGCCCACCAGCTGAACCCGGTCGCCCAGGCGTTCGGTCAGAAGCTTCCAGCCCGCCCAGTCATCCTCGGCGCAGCCATCCTCGATCGACAGGATCGGATAATCGTCGCAAAGCGCGGCCAGATAGGCGACATTCTCGGCCGGGGTCAGGATCTTGCCCTCGCCCTTCATGTCGTATTTGCCGCCCTTGAAATACTCGGTCGAGGCGCAATCCAGGGCCAGCATGATATCGTCGCCGGGCGCATAGCCGGCCTTTTCGATGGCTTTCAGGATGAAATCCAGCGCATCGCGGGTGCTGGAAAGGTTCGGCGCAAAGCCGCCCTCGTCGCCGACGCCGGTGGCAAGACCCGCCGCCGACAGTTCCTTTTTCAGCGTGTGAAAGACCTCGGAGCCCATGCGCACGGCGTCGCGGATGTTTTCCGCGGAAACCGGCATGATCATGAATTCCTGAATATCGATGGGGTTGTCGGCATGTTCGCCGCCATTGATGATGTTCATCATCGGCACCGGCAGGATGCGGGCATTGGTGCCGCCGACATAGCGGTAAAGCGGCTGGGCGCTGGTCTCGGCCGCGGCCTTCGCGGCGGCCAGCGACACGCCAAGGATGGCGTTGGCGCCAAGGCGGCCCTTGTTCGGGGTGCCGTCCAGTTCGATCATCATGCGGTCGATGCCGATCTGGTCGGTCACGTCCTCGCCGATCAGGTTCTCGGCGATCTCGCCATTGACGGCGGCGACGGCCTCAAGAACGCCCTTGCCCATATAGCGCGCCTTGTCGCCGTCGCGCTTTTCGACCGCCTCATGCGCGCCGGTCGAGGCGCCCGAGGGCACCGCCGCGCGGCCCATGGTGCCGTCTTCCAGCGTGACATCGACCTCGACGGTCGGATTGCCGCGGCTGTCCAGAATCTCACGGGCATAAATGTCGATGATGGCGGTCATGTGTTCTCCGTCCCTCTGGTGACAATGGTTGCCCGATCTTTAGCGGCCTTCGCGCGGGGGCGAAAGCGTCATTCGCCGAGCTGGCCGTCGATGCGGCCGGAAATGCCCGGTTCGGGCGCGGCCGAGCGCGGCTCAAAGGCGATGTCGGCCCAGACCGGCAGATGGTCCGAGGCCTGGCGCGCCATGTCATTGTCGTGAACGCCATGGGCCAGAACCTCGATCCCGCGCGACACGGCGAAACGGTCATAGCGCAGGCGCGGAAAGGGCGCGGGCCAGCTTGGCCCCGGGGCGATGACATGCATCGGCTCAAGCGGCTCAAGCCCGCGATCGTCGTGCCATTCGTTGAAATCGCCGGTCAGCACCAGCCTGTCGGGGCCAAGCCGGCCGGCCTGGGCGACGATGCGCTGCAATTGCGCGCGGCGCGAAGACCGCGCCAGCCCCAGATGCAGCGCGATCAGCGTCAGCCCCGGCAGCCGCAGCGCCAGCGCGCCGCGCGGCTCGATCCCGGGCAGGGGCAGGCGCCGGACCTGCGCCTCGGCCATCAGTTCCGGGCGCAAAAGGATGGTCTGGCCGTGCCAGCCCAGCGAATTGCTGCCGGTGCCGTTAAAGATCGCGGGAACCATGCCGGTCGCGGCCTCAATCCTGGCGCGGGGCAGGGCCTCGGGACGCGAGCCGTGACGGAAATCCACCTCTTGCAGGGCGATGACGTCCGCCCCGATTTCGGCGATCACGCGCAGATTGCGTTCGGGCGCATAGGGGCCGGTCATGCCACGGCATTTATGCAGGTTGTAGCTGGCCAGTCGCAGGCGGTCCGGGCGCGTCGGCATGGGTTCCTTTGGTCTTCAGGTCCCGCAGAACGTGCGGTGGACGATTTCGTCGGGCTGTGGGGCAAGGGCCAGATCGGCCCATTCCTCACGCTCATCGAACGGCGCGCGCAGCGCAGAGTCAAGCCGCTGGAACGGGGTGAAATCCCCCTCGCGCGCGGCCTCGATCGCGGCCTCGATGCGGTGGTTGCGCGGAATGCGGCGGGGATTGGCGCGCAGCAGACAGGTGCGAGCGTCGCGCAATTCGGAAACGCGCGCCTGCCAATCGGCGGCCCAGGCGTCGAACGCCTCGGGGCGGGTAAATTCGTTGCGCGCAGTTCCCATCGAAAGCCCCGCAAAGGTGCGGGTGAAATCGGCTCCCTCGGCCGCCATCAGGTCCAGCAGCCGGCGGATCAGCGCCTCATCCTCGGCGAGCGGGGCGGAAATGCCCAGCTTGGCGGCGAAACGCGTCAGCCATTCGCGCTGATAGGTGTCGGGAAAGCTGTGGACGATGCGCGTCGCCTCGGCCACGGCGGCATCGTCATTGCCCATCAGCGGGACCAGACAACTGGCCAGCTGCGCAAGGTTCCAGACCGCGATATTGGGCTGTTCGTTCCAGGCATAGCGCCCGCCCGCATCGATCGAGGAAAACACCTTGTCGGGCCGGAAGGCATCCATGAAGGCGGCCGGGCCGTAATCGATCGTCTCGCCGGAAATGGACATATTGTCGGTATTCATCACCCCGTGGATGAACCCCAGCGCCATCCAGCCGGCGATGGTCGCGGCCTGCCGGTCGACGACGCGCTGCAACAGATCGCCCGGCCCGCTGGCATCGGGATAATGGCGCGCGATGACGTGATCGGCCAGAAGTTGCAGCCGCGCCTTGTCGCCGCGCGCGGCATAGAATTCAAAGGTGCCGACCCGGATATGCGAGGATGCGACCCGCGTCAGCACCGCACCGGGCAGCACGGATTCGCGGATCACCCTTTCGCCGGTGGCAACCGCCGCCAGCGCCCGCGTCGTCGGAATGCCAAAGGCGGCCATGAATTCGCTGATCAGATATTCGCGCAGCACCGGCCCCAGCCAGGCCCGGCCATCGCCGCGCCGCGAAAAGGGCGTGGGTCCGGCCCCCTTCAGCTGAATATCGAAACGCGCGCCATCGGGGGCCAGCACCTCGCCCAAAAGCACGGCGCGGCCATCGCCCAGCTGCGGCACGAAACCGCCGAACTGGTGGCCGGCATAGGCCTGGGCAATCGGCTCGGCCCCTTCGGGCAGGGCGTTTCCGGCCAGCATGGCGATGCCGGCCTCGCTGGTCAGCCAGTCGGGATCCAGCCCCAGCCGCTGTGCCAGCGGCCGGTTCAGCGCGATCAGTTCTGGCGCGCTGACCGGGGTCGGCGCGGTGCGGGTGAAAAAGCCCTGAGGCAGACGGGCATAGCTGTTGTCGAAACGGATCATGGGCGGCGCTCCTTCCCTAGGATATCTAGAGCCGGTTGCCGAAATGTTAAGGGCTTGCCCTCAATGTGAAACACTGTCCGAGAACAGGTTGACCACCACGACCCCGCTGACGATCAGCCCCAGCCCGATCACCGCCGCCAGATCGAGCTTCTGGCCAAAGACCGCAAACCCGATCACCGCGATCAGCACGATGCCCATCCCGCTCCAGATGGCATAGGCGATGCCCAGCGGCATGGATTTCAGCACCAGCGACAGGAAAAAGAACGAGGCCGCATAGCACAGCGCCATGATCAGCGTCGGCACGATCTGGGTGAATTGCTGGCTGCGTTGCAGGAATGTCGTGCCGATCACCTCAAGCGAGATGGCGGTGAAAAGCGTGGCATAGGTCAGCAAAGGCGGCATGGCTTTCTCCGGTGGCGTGGTCGTGATGCGGGCATTCTCATGGCCGCCTTCTGGCTCTAGCGTGGGCGGGGGGCGGTGTCACCTCGATCCGAGGTCGTGACAAGGTCTGACTGTGCCGGCATGGCACGCGTGTCGCGGCCCGGGTGGTGTCCGCATCGGCACCGGCGGCTGCGGTCTTGAACCGCCGCCCGCAACAGCGTATCCCCCGCCTTGCCCCCGTTTTTCCGCAAGGATCGCTGCCGTGAAATTCCTCGATCTCGCCAAGGTCTATATCCGCTCGGGCGGCGGAGGCGCCGGCTGTGTGTCCTTCCGCCGCGAGAAGTTCATCGAATATGGCGGCCCTGACGGCGGCGACGGCGGACGCGGCGGCGATGTCTGGGCCGAGGCGGTGGACGGGCTGAACACGCTGATCGACTTTCGCTTTCAACAGCATTTCTTTGCCAAATCGGGCCAGCACGGCATGGGCGCACAGCGCACCGGCGCCTCGGGCGACGATATCGTGCTGCGCGTGCCGGTCGGCACCGAGATCCTGGACGAGGATCAGGAAACCGTCATCGCCGATCTGACCGCGCCCGGCCAGCGCATCCTGCTTGCGCGGGGCGGCAATGGCGGCTTTGGCAACCTGCATTTCAAATCCTCGACCAACCGCGCGCCGCGCCATGCCAATCCCGGCCAGCCGGGGGTCGAGCGCACGCTGTGGCTGCGGCTCAAGCTGATCGCCGATGCCGGGCTGGTCGGCCTGCCCAATGCCGGGAAATCGACCTTTTTGTCGGCGGTCTCGAACGCACGGCCCAAGATCGCGGACTATCCCTTTACCACGCTGCATCCCAATCTGGGTGTGGTCGGCGTCGATGGCCATGAATTCGTCATCGCAGACATTCCCGGCCTGATCGAGGGCGCAAGCGAGGGCCGGGGCCTCGGCGACCAGTTTCTGGGCCATGTCGAACGCTCGCGGGTGCTTTTGCATCTGGTCGATGGCACCGCCGAGGATGTCGCGGCCGATGCCCGCACCATCCTGACCGAGCTTGCCGCCTATTCCCCGGCTCTGGCCGAAAAGCCGCGCATCACCGCCTTGAACAAGATCGACGCGCTGGACGCCGAAACCCTGGCCGAGCGCCGCGCCGCGCTCGAGGCCGAAATCGGCGGGCCGGTGCATCTCATGTCCGGCGTCTCGCGCGAGGGGGTGACCGATGTGCTGCGCGCGCTCTGGGTTCAGATCGCGCCCTCGCGCAAGCCGGCGCCGGAAAAGGACAGCGGATCTTGGCAGCCGTGATCCCCGAGCTGGACCGCGCGCGGCGGCTTGTGGTCAAGATCGGCTCGGCGCTTCTGGTCGGGCCGGACGGGCTGCGCCTTGAATGGCTGCGGGCGCTTTGCGACGATATCGCCTCCGCGCGGGCGCGGGGCACGGATGTGGTGCTTGTGTCGTCAGGCGCGATCGCGCTCGGGCGCAAGGTGCTGGAACTGCCCGCCGGCCCCCTGCGGGTCGAACAGTCGCAGGCGGCGGCGGCGGTGGGCCAGATCCGCCTCGCCCGCGCCTATGAAGAGGCGCTTGCCCCGCATGGCGTCAAGACCGCCCAGCTCTTGATGACGCTCGATGACACCACCGATCGCCGCCGCTATCTGAACAGCCGCGCCACCATGCAGACGCTGTTGGGCATGGGCGTCGTGCCCATCGTCAATGAAAACGATACCGTTGCCACCGACGAGATCCGCTTTGGCGACAATGACCGGCTGGCGGCGCAGATCGCGGTGACCTGCGGCGCCGATCAGCTGCTGCTCTTGTCGGATGTGGACGGGCTTTACACCGCCAATCCCAAGACCGATCCCGATGCCCGCCACCTGCCGGTGGTCGAGGCCATCACCGCCGAGATCGAGGCCATGGGCGGCGACCCCGTCTCGGGGCTGAGCAAGGGCGGCATGAAGACCAAGCTGATGGCCGCGCGCACCGCCGTGGCCGGGGGCTGCGCCATGGCCATTGCCGAGGGCTCGGTTCTCAATCCGCTGTCGGCGGTGGCGCGGGGGGCGCGGGTGACCTGGTTCCTGCCCGATACCGACCCCCAGGCCGCGCGCAAACGCTGGATCGCGGCGATGAAACCCAAGGGCGAGATCACCGTCGATGCCGGGGCCGCGCAGGCGCTGGGACAGGGGAAATCGCTGTTGCCGGCGGGCGTGACGGCGGTCGCGGGACGTTTCGGGCGCGGCGATCCTGTCGTGGTGCTTGATCCGCGGGGCGCGCGGCTGGCCTCGGGGCTGGTCCGCTATTCCCATGCCGAGACCCGCACCATCGCCGGGCATCGCAGCGACGAGATCGAGGCGCTTCTGGGCTATCCCGGCCGCGCCGCGCTGATCCATCGTGATGACATGGTGCTGTGACCGGCGCGACCTGCGCCGGCGTCGCGGCCCTATGGATATTTATGTGAAGAAGAAAGCATGACCGGTCGCGCGCGGGGCGTTGCGGCCGGTCTTTCTTCTTCATTCAAATATCCAAAACCCGACCCTGCCGAAGGATCGGCCGGGCCGGTTACTTGATGACATGCGGCCGGGCGATGGTGCGATGCTGCCTCGACAGGTTGCCGATATGGCGGATGCGCACGGCGGCGGGGCCGGGCGCGGGCAAGGCCAACACATGCTCGCGCATCACTGCGATGGCCTCTTCGCTGCGCGCCGGCAGGGTCGCGGGCAGGATCGGCGCGCCCACGGTGATGCGATAGGGCTGGCTGGCCTTGTTCAGCACCTCGTTGAACAGCGTCACGTCGCGCACCGTCGGATGGATCGCATCCAGCAGATAGAACAGCGCCGAATTGCGCGCCCGGATGCGCAGCGGGATGATCGGGGCATCGAATTTGCGCGCGATCATGGCCGCGCTGGCCATCCAGGGCCGTTCGTGCAGGGTCAATCCGCGCCGCTTGGCCAGACGCCCCGATGGAAAGATCAGCCCGATGCGGCCGCGCAAAAGCGCCTCGCGGGTATAGTCCATGGTGGCGCGGGTCTTGGCGTGGCTGCGCTTTTCCTGTCGCCATTCGACCGGGGCGATCAGGCTGCCGAATTGCGGCAGGATGCGCATCACGTCGTGATTGGCATAGATGAACAGATCGTCCCTGATCGCCGAGATGACAGCGTTCAGGACGATCCCATCGGCGATCCCGGTCGGGTGGTTGGCCACGATCAGCGCCGGCCCTGTCGCCGGGATATGTTCCAGCCCCTCGACGGTGAGATCGCGCACGATCAGCTGCGCCAACCGGCGCATGATCTCATCGGTGGGCAGGTCGCGATATTCGGCCCCCAGCTCGACCGTGCGCGGGTATCGCAACAGCCACATCAGCGCCTGTCGTGCCAGATCGTGATAACGCCGGCCCGTAAAAAGCCAGGGCGCCCGCTCTTGGATAAGCGGATCCAGACGGCGTTTCATGTCCTCGCGGGCATCCATGGCCCGAGTATTGCCCCGCCCATTTCCGGGCCGCAAGAGCGGTTCGCGCATCTCAGTTCAGCCCGGCAAGGATACGCGTAACCATTTCCGAACTGTTGCGCGACAAGCCGGGCAGGGCGGCGATACGTTCCAGCGCGGATCGCGCATGGGCCTGCCGGCCGGCATCATAGCGCGAGATGGTCTCGAAGGCCGAGCACATGCGCGCGGTGGTTTGCGGATTGACCGGATCCAGCCGCATCAGCCATTCGGCGAGGAAATCATAGCCCGAGCCATCGGCGGCATGGAAACCGGCATGGTTCGCGGTCAGCCCGCCGATCAGGGCGCGGAATCGGTTGGGGTTTTTCCAGTCGAAATCGGGATGCGCGGCCAGTTCGCGCGCCCGTGCCACCGCCCTGTCGGGCGCCGCGCGCAGCGGCTGGACCATGAACCACTTGTCCATGACCAGCCGGTTGGCACCAAACTCGGCCGCGAAATCGGCCAGCGCCGCCTTGTCGCGCCCGGCCGCGATCAGCTGTTCCAGCGCGCCCTGACGTTCGGTCATATTGGTGGCGGTGCGGTAAAGCGCCTCGGCGCGCGCACCGCCATCCAGCCGGCTGAGATAGGCCAGTGAGGCCAGCCGCAGACTGCGCCGCCCGCCGCCCTCGGCATCGGGGCGATAGGGGCCGGGCTGGGCCATGGCGTCGTAAAGCCGCGCCAGCGCGGTCTCATGCGTCGTGGCGATGTCCAGCATCTGCGCCCGGCGCGCCGCATGGATGGCATCGGGATCGGGAATGCCGCCGCGCGCCGAGATGGCGGTGGCGATCTCTTCCTCGCCGGGCAGCGACAGGCAAAGCGCGGCAAAGGCGGGATCGTCCCCGGCATCGGCGAGCACCCCGGCAAGGGCGCGGTTGAAATCCTCGCCACCGTCCCGGCCACCCGCGCGCAGGATCAGCCCGTCCAGCGCCAGATCGTGGCCGGCCTGCCAGCGCGCATAGGGGTCGGTGTCATGCGCAAGCAGCAAAGCCTGTTGATCGGCGCCAATTTCGCGGTCAACTGTCACCGGGGCCGAAAAGCCCCGCAAAAGCGAAACCACGGGCCGCGCGCCCAACCCGTCGAAGCTGAAGCTTTGCGCGGGCTCGGTCATTTCCAGCACCGTCGTCGGCAGCACCTCGTCGCCATTCGGGCCGATCAGGCCAAGCGCGATGGGAATGACGCGGGCGGGTTTTTCCGGCTGGCCGGGCGTGGGCGCCGTTTCCTGATGAAAGTTCAGGACCAGGCGGCCATCGGCCCAATCCTCGGTCAGGGTCAGGCGCGGGGTGCCGGCATCGGTATACCAGCGCTTGAACTGGGTCAGGTCGCGGCCCGTTGCATCCTGGAACACGGCGATCCAGTCCTCGATGGTGCAGGCCTGACCGTCATGGCGCTCGAAATAGAGGTCCAGCGCCTTGCGATAGCCCTCGTCACCGACCAGCCGCTTGAGCATGCCGATCACCTCGGCGCCTTTTTCATAGACGGTCGCGGTGTAGAAGTTATTGATTTCCTGATAATGATCGGGGCGCGGCGGATGCGCGAGCGGGCCTGCATCCTCGCGGAACTGGCGCGCGCGCAGGGTCTGGACGTCATGGATGCGCTTGACGGCGGGCGAGCGCATGTCGCTGGTGAATTGCTGGTCGCGAAAGACCGTCAGCCCCTCTTTCAGGCAAAGCTGGAACCAGTCGCGGCAGGTGATGCGGTTGCCGGTCCAGTTGTGGAAATATTCGTGCCCGATGACGCCTTCGATGCGTTCGTAATCGCCATCCGTCGCGGTTTCGGCGGTGGCCAGAACCAGCTTCGAGTTGAAGATGTTCAACCCCTTGTTTTCCATCGCGCCCATGTTGAAATCATCGACGGCGACGATGTTGAACACGTCCAGATCGTATTCGCGACCGTAAACGTCCTCGTCCCATTTCATCGACCGGATCAGCGATTCCATCGCATAGCCGGCGCGCCCCTCGTCGCCCGGCCGCACCCAGACATTGAGCGCAACCTTGCGCCCCGACATGGTGGTGAAACTGTCGGAAACGGCGCGCAGATCGCCCGCGACCAGCGCAAAGAGATAGGCGGGCTTTTTCCACGGATCCTGCCAGATGGCTCGGCCCGGGGCCTCTTCGACCGGGTTGCCGTTCGACAAGAGCACCGGCATGTCGGAATTGATGGTGACGTGAAAGGGCGCCATCACATCGGGGCGGTCGGGATACCAGGTGATGTGGCGAAAGCCCTCGGCCTCGCATTGGGTGCAGAAGATGCCGCCTGAAAGATAGAGACCCTCAAGCGCGGTATTGGCCTCGGGGTCGATCTCGACCTCGGCCTCGAAGGTGAAGCTGTCGGGCAGGTCGGCGGCGGGGATGATCAGTTGCCCATCCCCCGCCAGCGAAAGCGGCAGGGCCTTGTCATCGACCGCCAGCGACAGGGTCTTGAGCCCGGCCCCGTCCAGCACAAGATCGCCATCGCCGCGCCGGACGAATCCGATCCGCGAGCGTACCCGCGTGGCGCGCGGTGCAAGATCGAATTCCAGCCGCGTTTCGGTGATCTGATAGGGAAAGGGCCGCCAGTCGGCCAGGTAATGCGTCGCGTTCATCCCGCTTCCCGCCTTGAGTAAGGAAAAATCGGCACCGCACGGGAACTTGTGCGGATGCCAAGTGTTAGTCGCATGACTGCCGGGCCGCAAGGTCGAGGGGGATTTCCCGCCGTGGCCGGCAGAGGCTGGATAGTTGACCCAAAGAAGGAACCGCCAATGGCCAATTATGACCCGAACGACCCTCGCCGCACCGATGCGACCGATCCGCATCGCCCCAATGTGAAGGTCGAAACGCATGTCGAGCCGGTCGAGCGCCGCGCCTCGCCCTTGCCGCTGATCATCGGGATCCTGCTGGCTCTGGCGATCGTCTATTTCGTGCTGCAATACTTCATGGCCCGCGACGAGGCCGCGACCACCACGGGCGAGGAACCGGCAGCGGTGACCACGACCGCACCGGCCGAAACCACCACCGAAGCGCCGGCCGCAGCCACCGATGCCCCAGTTGCCGCACCTGCGGAAGCGGCGGCTGAAAGCGCGGCGAATGCCGCGAGCGATGCGGCCACCGCCGCCGAGAATGCCGCAAGCGACGCCGCGACCGCGGCCGAGAATGCGGCCGAGGCCGCCGGTCAGGCTGTCGGCACCGCCGCCGAGAATGCGGCTGATGCCGCCGCCGATATGGCCAGCGATGCCGCCACCGCCGCCGGGAACGCCGCCGATGCGGCGGGCGAGGCTGCCGGGAACGCCGTCGACGCCGCCAAGGCCGCCGCCGAGAATGCGGGCGAGGCCGCCAAGACCGCGGTCGAGAACGCCGGCGAGGCGCTGGACAATGCGATCACCGTCGAGGAAACCCCGGCGACTGCACCTACGACTGCGCCGACGACTGCTCCGGCCACCGGCACCGCGCCGGCCACCGCGCCCACGAACTGATCGGCACCATCCCGCCGATCCGGGTCCGATCGGACCCAAGGGATCCGCCGTCCGGCACCGGGCGGCGGATTTTCAATTCCAGCGCAATTGTGAATTTCTGTTTGCGCAAAGATCACGCCGGTTGAAACAAGCCGCCGCTTGGCATACCACCGTGTACAACAATCGGATTGCTGCGTCAGAAGGGGAACGTCATGGCTCGGGTAGAAAAGGCAGGGTTGCGGGTCGACGAGGCACTGGCCTCCTTCATCAACGAACATGCGCTGCCGGGCAGCGGGGTCGATCCGCGCCGCTTCTGGGAGGGGCTTTCCGAGCTGATCCACGAATTCGGCCCCCGCAACCGCGCCTTGCTGGAAAAGCGCGATGAATTGCAGGCAAGCATCGACGCCTGGCACATGGCCAATCGCGGCAAGGACGATGCCGCCGCCTATCGCGATTTCCTGACCGAGATCGGCTATCTGTTGCCCGAAGGGCCCGATTTCAGCATCGAGACCGCCGCCACCGATCCCGAATTCGCCAGCGTCGCCGGCCCGCAGCTGGTGGTGCCGATCACCAATGCGCGCTATGCGCTGAACGCCGCCAATGCCCGCTGGGGCAGCCTTTATGACGCGCTTTACGGCACCGATGCCATGGGCGATCTGCCGCGCGGCAAAGGCTATGACGCCGAGCGCGGCGCCCGTGTCATCGCCTGGGGCCGGGATTTTCTGGATGGCGCGGTGCCGCTTGCGCAGGGGTCATGGGCCGATGCGGGCGCGCTTGCGGTCAAGGACGGCGCGCTGGTCCCGGCGCTGCGCGATCCGGCGAAATTCGCGGGCTTTGGCGGCGATGCCGCCCGCCCCACGGATATCTATCTGAAAAACAACGGGTTGCTGATCCGCATCGTCATCGATCCCTCGACCGCTGTCGGCGGACAGGACAAGGCCGGGATTTCCGATATCGTGCTGGAATCGGCCCTGTCGGCGATCATGGATTGCGAAGATTCGGTCGCCTGTGTCGATGGCGTCGACAAGGCCCAGGCCTATGGCAACTGGTTGGGTCTCATGGATGGCAGCCTGACCGAAGAGGTGGCCAAGGGCGGCGGCACCATCACCCGCCGGCTAAACCCCGATGTGACCTTTACCGGCCCCGATGGCCAGCCCGTGACCCATAAGGGGCGCGCGCTCATGCTGGTCCGCAATGTCGGCCATCTGATGACCACGCCCGCCGTTCTCGACCGCGAGGGGCACGAGGTCTATGAGGGCCTGTTGGACGCCATGATCACCGCGCTTTGCGCCAAGCGCGATCTGGACGGGCAGGGGCCGGGCAACTCGGCCACCGGCTCGATCTATGTCGTCAAGCCCAAGATGCATGGCCCCGAAGAGGTGGCCTTTGCCTGCGAGATCTTCGATCATGTCGAAAAGGTGCTGGGCCTGCAGCCCAATACCGTCAAGCTGGGCATCATGGATGAGGAACGCCGCACCAGCGCCAACCTCAAGGAATGCATCCGCGCCGCGAAACATCGCGTGGCCTTTATCAATACGGGCTTTCTGGACCGCACCGGGGACGAGATCCACACCTCGATGGAGGCGGGCGCCATGCTCGCCAAGGGCGAGATGAAGACCCAGCCCTGGATTGCCGCCTATGAGGATCGCAATGTCGATATCGGTCTGGCCTGCGGTCTGGCCGGCAAGGCGCAGATCGGCAAGGGCATGTGGGCGATGCCCGACCGCATGGCCGACATGCTGACCCAAAAGATCGGCCACCCGAAATCGGGTGCCAATACCGCATGGGTGCCCAGCCCGACCGCCGCGACCCTGCATGCGACCCATTACCATCAGGTCGACGTTCATGCCCGCCAGGCCGAGATCGCGGCGCTGAAACGTCCGGCGCGTCTGGACGATCTATTGACCGTGCCGCTGGCCGGCGGCCGCAATTACAGCGACATCGAAATCGCGCGCGAACTGGAAAACAACTGCCAGGGCATTCTGGGCTATGTCGTGCGCTGGGTCGATCAGGGCGTCGGCTGTTCGAAAGTGCCCGATATCAACGATGTCGGCCTGATGGAGGACCGGGCCACGTTGCGCATTTCGGCGCAATCACTGGCCAACTGGCTGCATCATGGCATCGTCACCGAAACCCAGGTCATGGATGCGATGCGCAAGATGGCGGGCGTCGTCGACCGCCAGAACGCGGGCGACGCGGCCTACCGGCCGATGGCGCCGGGCTTTGACGGCGTGGCCTTTCAGGCGGCCTGCGATCTGGTGTTTCTGGGCCGGGTGCAGCCCTCGGGCTATACCGAGCCGGTTCTGCATGCCCGCCGCCTTCAGGCCAAGGCCGAACAGGCGCAACAGGCAGCCATGGGGTGATCCGGCAGCTGACAGCCCTGCCTCAGTTCTGGCTCGTGCTTTTCGCGCTGGCCGGGCTGGGATTGGGGCGACTTTTTCCGATCGGCCTGTCCTCCGAAATCCGGGGGGCGGGCCTTTTTCTTGTCGTGGCCGGGCTTTCCTTGATGCTCTGGGCGGCGGTGGTGATGCGGCGCGCGCGCACGACATTCATCCCGGGGCGCCATCCCGACGCATTGGTCACGCATGGCCCCTTTCGTTTTTCGCGCAATCCCATCTATCTTGGCGATATGATCGTGCTGGCCGGGCTGTTTGCGGCGCTTTCGGCGCCTGCGGGGCTGATCCTGCTGCCGGGATTCGCATGGCTGTTGCAGCACCGCTTCATCCGACGCGAAGAGGCGATGATCGCAGCCGATTTCGGGGCCGAATTCGAAACCTACAAGGCGCGGGTCAGGCGCTGGTTCTAGATCGGAGAAGACCATGAAACGCTCACGGATCAATGCCATCATGGCCGATGCCGCCGAGATGATCGCCGGTGCCGGATTTCACCTGCCGCCCTTTGCCCATTGGACCCCGCAGGAATTTCGCGCCCGCGCGACGCCCGCGATCCGTGACGGCCGCCTTGGCTGGGACATCACCGATTACGGTCAGGGCGATTTCGACCGGCTGGGGCTGTTCCTGTTCACGCTGCGCAATGGCAATCTGGTCGAACTGAGCGCCGGGCGCGGCATGGTCTATGCCGAAAAGCTGTTGATCAGCCAGGAAAATCAGATCAGCCCGATGCACACCCACGCCATCAAGACCGAAGACATCATCAACCGTTCCGGCGCGACGCTGGCGATTCGACTTTGCGGATCAGACGGGCAGGGGCGGATGGACCGCAACGCCCCGGTCCGGGTCGATTGCGACGGCATCCCGCGCGAGGTGGCGGCTGGCGGGGTGATCCGGCTTGGCCCCGGCGAATCCGTGACCCTGCGTCCCGGCGACTGGCACGAATTCTGGGCCGAGGGCGGCGCTTGCCTGATCGGCGAGGTCTCGACGGTCAATGACGATCTGACCGACAATATCTTCGCCGCCCCCATCGGTCGCTTTGCCAATGTGACCGAGGATGTGGCCCCGACCCATCTTTTGGTCAGCGATTACGATTCTGATGTCGCGTGACATTTCCTAATCGGGCGTGGCGTCACGCTCTTGTGAAAGATTGTTGCGCGATGCTATGCAAAGGCGCTGACGGACGCTAACAGAGGAGGACGCCTCGTGAAGATCGGTGCGTTGAAGGAGAGCTACGAGGGAGAGGCGCGGGTCGCAGTCACTCCGTCCTCGGCTGCCCATCTCAGGAAACTGGGGCATGAGGTTCTGGTCGAGTCCGGCGCGGGGGTACGCGCCAATTTCTCGGATGCGGATTACGAGGCCGCAGGGGTCACCATCGAGCCAAGCGCCCAGGCGCTGATCGGGGCCGCCGATGTGGTGGTCAAGGTCCGCCCGCCCAGCGATGCCGAAATCGGCAGGATGCGCGCGGGCCAGACGGTCATTTCCTATTTCTATCCGTCCCAGAACGCCGAACTTCTGGAAAAGGCGCGCGAACAGGGCGTCACCGCCATCGCCATGGACATGGTGCCGCGCATCTCGCGCGCGCAAAAGATGGATGCACTGTCCTCGATGGCCAATATCGCCGGCTATCGCGCGGTGATCGAGGCCGCGAATAATTTCGGCCGTTTCTTCACCGGGCAGGTGACGGCGGCGGGCAAGGTACCGCCGGCCAAGGTGCTGGTGATCGGCGCAGGCGTTGCCGGTCTGGCGGCGATCGGCGCCGCGACCAGCCTTGGCGCACAGGTCTATGCCTTTGACGTCCGCCCCGAAGTGGCCGAACAGATCGAATCGATGGGCGCCGAATTCGTCTATCTGGATTTCTCGGAAAGCCAGACCGACGGCGCCGCGACCGGCGGCTATGCCGCGCCCTCCAGCCCGGAATTCCGCGAAGCGCAGCTCAAGAAATTCCGCGAACTGGCGCCGCAGATGGACATCGTCATCACCACGGCGCTGATCCCGGGCCGTCCGGCCCCGGTGCTGTGGACCCGCGACATGGTCGAGGCGATGAAGACCGGCTCGGTCATCGTCGATCTTGCCGCCGAGCGTGGCGGCAATTGCGAACTGACCGTCGCGGATGAACGCTTTGTCACCGATAACGGCGTCATCATCATCGGCTATACCGATTTCCCGTCGCGCATGGGCGCCCAGGCCTCCGAGCTTTATGGCAACAATATCCGTCACATGCTGGCCGATCTGACGCCGGGCAAGGATGGCGTCATCAACCAGAACATGGAAGACGACGTCATTCGCGGCGCCACCGTCACCTATGACGGCGACGTCACCTGGCCGCCACCGCCGCCCAAGATCGCCGCCATCGCCGCGCAAAAGCCCAAGGAAAAGGTCAAGGAACTGACCCCCGAAGAGCGCCGCGCCAAGGAAGTGGCCGAGTTCAAGGCCCAGACCCGGTCGCAGGTCACGCTTCTGGGCGTGGGGGCGGCGCTGATGCTGCTGGTGGGCATGTTCGCCCCGGCAAGCTTTCTGTCGCATTTCATCGTCTTTGTGCTCTCGGTCTTTATCGGCTTCCAGGTGATCTGGAATGTCAGCCATTCGCTGCACACGCCCCTGATGGCGATCACCAATGCGATTTCCTCGATCATCATCGTGGGCGCGCTTTTGCAGATCGGATCCGGCTCGTGGCTGGTGGTGTTCCTGGCGGCGCTTTCGGTGCTGATGGCGGGCGTCAATATCTTTGGCGGCTTCCTCGTCACCCGGCGCATGCTCGCCATGTTCCAGAAATCGTAAGGAGGGGATGATGGAATACGGATTCACCACCGCCGCTTATGTGGTTGCCGCAGTCCTGTTCATCCTGTCCTTGGGCGGGCTTTCGGGACAGGAAAGCGCCAAGCGCGCGGTCTGGTACGGCATTGCCGCGATGGCGCTGGCGGTTGTCGCCACGCTGATCGGGCCGGGCTATGGCAATTGGGGTGTGACGCTGATCATGCTGGCCATTGGCGGGGCCGTCGGCTGGGTCGTGGCCAAGCGCGTCCAGATGACGGAAATGCCGCAGCTGGTCGCGGCCATGCACAGCCTTGTCGGTCTGGCCGCCGTGCTGATCGGCTTTAATGCCCAGTTCGAACTGGGCCGGGTGCTGCGCGCCAAGGCCGCCGATGCGGCCGCCGAATTCCACGGCTTTGCCGCCGTGCTGGCGCATAAGACACCTTCGGAAATCGCCATGCTCAAGGTCGAGGTGGCACTGGGGATATTTATCGGTGCGGTGACCTTTACCGGCTCGATCGTGGCCTTTGGCAAGCTTGCCGGCAAGATCGACGGCAAGCCGAAAAAGCTGCCGGGCGGGCATATGCTGAACGCGGGCGCGGCGGCGCTGTCGATTTTGGCCCTGGTGCTTTACTGCACCGCCGGCGCGCCCGTCCTGTGGCTGCTGGTGATCACGCTGGCCGCGTTCTTTATCGGTTATCACCTGATCATGGGCATCGGCGGCGCCGACATGCCGGTCGTGGTCTCGATGCTGAACAGCTATTCGGGCTGGGCGGCGGCGGCCATCGGCTTCACGCTGGGCAATGACCTCTTGATCGTGGTCGGCGCGCTGGTCGGCTCGTCCGGTGCGATCCTGAGCTATATCATGTGCAAGGCGATGAACCGCAATTTCGTCAGCGTCATCCTTGGCGGTTTCGGCGGCGAGGCCGGCCCCGCGATGGAGATCGAGGGCGAACAGATCGCCATCGACGCCGAAGGCGTGGCCGCCGCGCTGAACGATGCCGACGAGATCATCATCGTCCCCGGCTATGGCATGGCCGTGGCGCAGGCACAGCAGTCGGTTTCCGAACTGACCCGCAAGCTGCGCGCCAAGGGCAAGAACGTGCGCTTTGCGATCCACCCGGTCGCGGGCCGCCTGCCGGGCCACATGAACGTGCTTCTGGCCGAGGCCAAGGTCCCCTATGACATCGTTCTGGAAATGGACGAGATCAACGAGGACTTCCCGAACACGGATGTGGTCATCGTCATCGGCTCGAACGATATCGTGAACCCGGCCGCGCAAGAGGACCCGAACAGCCCCATCGCCGGCATGCCGGTGCTCGAGGTCTGGAAGGCGAAACAGGTCTTCGTTTCCAAGCGCGGACAGGGCACGGGCTATTCCGGCATCGAGAACCCGCTGTTCTATAAAGAAAACACCCGGATGTTCTATGGCGACGCCAAGAAATCGGTCGACGCGCTGCTGCCGATGATCGACTGACGGCACATCCGGTCAAGCGGATGGCGACTATGCGGGGCGGGCCTTTGGGTCCGCCCCTTTCGCATCGCGCGCCGGCCCCGGGCGCGGTCAATAGGCGTTCAGCATGAACTTGATCACATCCGCCGGCAGCGACGGATGCAGCGCAAGCTTGCGCGTACGCCGCCCCTTATGCGGGATCAGCAGCGCGCAGCGCGTGGCAATCGCATGCGAACGCGTGGCCGAGCTGGCCGCGATCACCCCCGCGCGCCAGCGCGAATGCGGACCAAAGCGCAGCACGCTTTCAATGGCGCCCGGAACATAGCCCTCGGTTTCGATCGAATCGATCAAGGCATCGCTGATGACGGGGGGCAGGTACATGGAACAGGGCACTCGGAAGATGGGGCGAATTGTTCCGATTTTTTACTCTCGAACGGTCCGGCAGAGTACTTGCCCTTTTGCACAGGTCACCATGAGAAACGCGCCGCCCTTAGGAGGAACGGCGCGTAAGCTTTGGGTTTCGTTCGGTTGTTTCTCGATTACGGCGTGATCAGGATCGGCGTGCCGTCGGGGATCATGGCATAGACATCCTCGATCTCGGCATCGCTCACTGCGATGCAGCCGGCGGTCCAGTCGGCTTTCTGTTTGGAAAGCGCGCGCCCCTCGGGGCCCTGGCCATGGATGAAGATATCGCTGCCTGCGCTGCGCCCGACCGAGGCGGCCAGCGCGCTGTCCTGCGGGTTGGGGTATGAGACCCCGACCGACAGGTGATAGCGGCTGTCGGGATTGCGGCGGTCGATATAGTAAAGCCCCTCGGGCGTCTTGCCGTCGCCTTCATATTGCTTGTGGCCGATCGGCTCGTTGCCCAACCCGATGCGATAGGCCTTCAGCACCGTGTTGCCATGCATCAGCAGCATCTGGCGCGCGCCCTTGTTGACGACGACCTGGGTGACCTGTGGCCCCGAATAGGTCTTGAACTTGCTGGGCGCGCAGGCCGCGACCCCCAACAGCAATGCCACCATCACGATCCGTCCCAGCCAGCCCATCATCCGCCCTGTCCCTTGTCTGCGTGTTCGGGCCATTTTGCCCGCCGCGCGGGGGGCGGGCAATGCGCGTGGCGTTCACGAAATCCTGATCCCGGCTGCGGATGCGTGGCAGATTTGCCAAGTCATGGCAAAGAATGGCGTTTTCGGTTGCCACATCGCGGGCTTCTACGGATCATGCCGCCATGAACGATCAGGACGATCATCCCCAACGCTATGCTCTGGTCAATGAGCTGCATACCCGGCCCTCGCCCCGGCTCGAGGCGCCGTGTACGGCGGTGTTTCTGGCCGTCAAGCAACGCGGCGACGCGGCCAGCCGCGACCGGGGGCGGGACGTGGCGCATCTGGCCGATCTGTGCGCCCGCCATGGCGCCGCGCGCCCCGACACCACCGCCGGCCATTACGCCGGCGAGTTGGGCCGCTATAAGCTGCGCTGGGAAAGCCATACCGAATTCGTGACCTATGCGGCCTTTGTGCCCGGCCTGCCGCAGCGGCCCTTTGACCCGGCGGCGGGCGCGATCTTTGCCGATGACTGGCAACGCCAGGCGCCGGGCAAGCGCATCGCCGCGATGATGATCCAGGTCGATTTCCTGCCCGACGACCCGGCCGATGTGATGCCGCGCCTGTCGGAATGGTTCGCGGATGAAAGCCTTGCCTCGGTCTGGGTGCTGCAAGAGGCGGCGGTGGTGGCGGGCGATTTCCGCATTGATCCCGCCGGCTGGATGCGGTTCGCGGTCTTTGTCAAACGCGGCACCGATCCCGGCCGGATCGGCCGGATCGTCCAGCGCCTGATGGAGCTGGAAACCTATCGGGTAATGTCCATGCTGGGCCTTGGCCGCGCCCGCGTCGTGGCCCAACAGCTCAATGAGCTTGAGCCGCGCCTCAATGACATCGTCCAGAACATGAGTGACGAATCCCGCCCGGCCGAGGCCTTGCTGCATGAATTGCTGGCGGTTTCGGCGCGGCTGGAAAGCGCGGCCAGCGAACATGCCTTTCGCTTTGGCGCCACCGCCGCCTATGAGGCGATCGTTCAGGACCGCGTCGCCGCCCTGCGCGAGACGCGCTTCATGGGCGGGCAAATGCTGACCGAATTCATGTCGCGGCGCTATCATCCGGCGATGCGGACCGCGAAATCGGCCGAACGGCGGCTGAATGCGATGCTGGCGCGCAGCGAACGCGCGGGCGAATTGCTGCGCACCCGGGTCGATGTCTGGCGCGGGGCGCAGAATCAGGCGCTGTTGCAGCGCATGGACAGCCGCGCCGATCTGCAATTGCGACTGCAACACACGGTCGAAGGCCTGTCGGTGGTGGCGATCAGCTATTATGCCGTGGGGCTGGGGGGATATCTGCTGTCGCCGCTGGCTTATGCGGCCGGGATCGACAAATCGGTGCTGATCGCGGGGCTGACCCCCGTGGTTGTGATTTGCGTCTGGCTGGCGATGCGGCGCATCAAGGCGCGGCTGCATGACGGCCAGCATTGAAATTCCGCGATCACCAGAGGAGTTAACCGCGTGAGACTGATCCTGATCCTTGGCGTTGTTTTGACGGTTTCGGCCTGCAACGTGCCGCTGGTGCCCCTGATCTGATGGCTGGTCAGCTAAAGATGTACGGGCTGGCCCATTGCTCGACCTGCCAGAAGGCGCAGGCCGAGCTTGAGGCGGCCGGCTGGCAGGTCGATTTTCGCGACGTCAAGACCGACCCGCTGTCCGGGGCCGACTGGCAGGCGCTGATCGCGGGCTTTGGCGACAAGCTGGTCAACCGCGCCAGCCTGACCTGGCGTGGCATGTCCGATGGCGAACGCGCCGGAACGCCCCTTGAGATGCTGACGGCCAAGCCCTCGCTGATGAAACGCCCGGCGATTGTCGTGGGCGATCAGCGTCTTTTGGGCTGGACCGCGAATGTCAAACGCGCGCTGGGGGTGGCGGCCTGAGCGCCGCCGCCATCTTTGCACGCTCAGACGATATAGCGGTCGCGGCGGTGGTTGATGGCGATCACCAGATTGAGCACCAGCGCCCCCAGAAATGACCAGGCGACCGTCGACCCGTCGCGCAGAAACAGCGCGGCGGCAAAGATGCAGATGTCAAAGATCAGCTGGGTCCAACCGGCGCGAAACCCGGTCGCATCCTGAAGATACAGCGCCACGATCCCGATCCCGCCCAGCGAGGCCCCGTGCCGGAACAGCGCCAGCAGCGCCGAGCCGACCAGAAAACCGATCAGGATCGCGCCCACCGCCGGATGCACCTGCCCGAATTCCAGCCCGCGCGGCAATATCGCGACCAAAAGCGACATCAGCCCCACCGCGACAAAGGATTTCAGCATGAAGGTCAGCCCCAGCCGCTTATATCCCAGCCAGTAAAAGGGCAGGTTGACCACGAAAAAGACCGGCGCAAAGCCCCAGCCCGTCGCATAGGAAATCAGGATCGCCAGTCCGGCGGTCTGGCCGGTCACAAAACCCAGATGGGTCAGCAGGTTCACCCCGACCGCCGCCATGAACGCGCCATAGGCGATGCCCTGGGCGTCTTCGATCGGGCTGTGGCGTTTGGGGCTGTCTTGGGGATCTGGGGGCTGGGACATGGCCCCCCTCATGCCCGCGAAGCGGGGGGACGGCAAGGGGGAAGCTTTCGGATCTAGGGCGCGGTCCGGGGGCCGGGGGTCGGGTCGATCCGCGCGCCGGTCCGTTGCCCGGCTTTCCGGGCCAGATCGCTGATCTCATGGGTAAAGGCGTTTTGCGGATCGGCGCGCAGCACCGCCGCGTCGCCGCCTTCGCGCAGGATCGCGACGCTGCGGCGATAGGCCGCATCATCGAGCGCGCCCTGTGCCGACAAAAGCGGGGCGATGCCCTTGATGGCGCGGGTCTGGCGTTTCAACGCCTCGGGATCCGGGTCGGGGCCCAGAATCAGCCGGGCGCTGGCCTCGGGGTCGCGAACCGCCTCGTGCCAGCCCTGCATGCTGGCGCGCAGGAAACGCGCAAACCGGTCGCGCATGGCCGGATCGGGCAGCTTGTCCTGCAAGGCATAGATCCCGTCCTCGAGCACGCCGGCCCCCTGATCGCCGGGATCCAGCTCGACCGTGCCGCCGGGTTCGACGGGCGCGTCATAGCTGGTGGTGCTGATGCAGGCGGCCTGTTTCTGGCGCAGCATTCCGGCGGCGTCGTCCGGCCATTGCCGCAGGATCGACACCCCTTCAAGGCTGTCATCGGCGCGCAGGCCCAGCTTGTTCACCCAACCCGACAGGGCCAGTTCCTGTCCGCGGTAATCGCTGCCCAACGTCTTGCCGCGCAGATCGGCGGCGGTCTGAACGCCCGCCTCGGGCAGACAGGTCAGGCGCAGCGCGGGCAGGGCAAAGGGCTGGCCGATATTGACCAGCGGCAGCCCGTTTTCGCGCGCAAGCAGGGCGACGGGCAGAAACTCGACCGCCAGATCGGCCTTGCCCCGCGCCAGCGCCTCAAGCGGGATCGCATTGCCCGGAGGGTGCAGGCGCACCTCTAGCCCCTCGGCGGCATAAAAACCGCGCGCCTCTGCCACCAGATAGCCGGCCGATTCCGCCAGACCGGGGCCGTTCAGTTCGACCACCAACTCGCCGGCGGACAAAGGCGCCGCGCAAAGCGCCAACAGCGCGGCGCAGATCAAGCTGCTTTTCATCCCGGCCCTCTGTCCCACGGCTTTATCCTTGGTTCGGGCCATGGTTAGACGCCGCGCCACCGGCCCGCAAGCAAGCCCCCCGCACGAAACCGCGATCAGCCGCGTGAATAGACATCCTCATAGCGGACGATGTCGTCTTCGCCCAGATAGACGCCGGTCTGGACCTCGATCAGCACCATCGGCACCTTGCCGGGGTTTTCCATCCGGTGCACGGCGCCAAGCGGCACATAGATCGACTGGTTTTCGGTAACCAGGGTCACGGTTTCGTCCACCGTCACCCGCGCCGTGCCACTGACCACGATCCAATGTTCAGAGCGGTGGAAATGCGATTGCAGCGACAGCGCCGCGCCGGGATTGACGACGATGCGCTTGACCTGAAAGCGGTCGGCCAGCGCAAGGGTTTCGAACCAGCCCCAGGGGCGGTGATCGCGCAGAAACATCTCGGCCTGACGCGCGCCCTTGTCCTTGAGCGCGCCGACGGCTCGGCGCACCTCTTGCGCGCGGTCCATGCCGGCGACCAGAACCGCGTCATTGGTGGCCACCACCATGACATCGCGCAATCCGATGCCCACGACCTCGATCCCCTCATCCTGCGAACGCAAAAGCACATTGTCGCAATCGATCGCGGTCGAACGCGGATCGGTGACGGCGCCGCGCTCGGCGGGGGCGGCGTTCTGGATCTCGCGCCAGACCGCGTCCCAGCCGCCCAGATCCGACCAATGGCCGGAAAAGCGCACGACCGACAGGTTCCCGGCCTTTTCCAGCACCGCATAATCGATGGAAAGATCGGGCAGCCGGTCCCATGGCTCGGCCGCCAGCCGCAGAAAGCCCAGATCCAGCCGCGCCTCGGTCAGCGCCGCCTGCACGGGGGCCAGATATTCGGGCGCATGTTCGCGGAATGCCGCGATCATGGTTTTCGCGGCAAACAGGAAAATGCCGGCATTCCACAGGAAATTCCCGTCCGCGATCATCCGCGCGGCATTTTCGGCATCGGGCTTTTCGACAAAGCGCTTCAGGATCAGCGGACCCTGACCCTCGCCCTCGGCCTCCATATAGCCGTAACCGGTTTCCGGGCGGGTGGGGGTGATGCCAAAGGTCACGATGCGCCCGGCCTCGGCGGCGGCCAGCCCAAGATCGACGGCGCGGCCAAAATCCTCGGCATCGGGGACGACGTGATCCGAGGGCGCAACCAACAGCACCGCATCCGGGTCGCGTTCGGCGGCGGCCAGTGCGGCGGCCAGAATCGCGGGCGCGGTGTTGCGCCCGGCGGGTTCGATCACGATGGCGGCGGGATCGATGCCGATCTGATCCAGCTGTTCGGCCACGATGAAACGGAAATCGGCATTGGTCATCACCACCGGCGCACCATACCGCGCCCCCGACAGCCGCCGGGCCGAGGCCTGAAACAGGCTTTCCTCGCCGACCAGCGGCGCGAATTGCTTGGGAAAGCTCTTGCGTGACACCGGCCACAACCGTGTGCCCGAGCCGCCGGCCAGAAGAACGGGGGTAATCGCCATGTCACAACTCCGATCCGGGGAAGGGCGTGCTTGCCATTCCAGAATTATCGCCCCGCCGATGCTCGCGCGCAAGTTGCGAACGGCGCCGGTGGAATTGTCGGTTCGGATAGCATGCGGGGGCATGCTGGGCAAACCTGCTGTTTCGACGGGGTTTCAGTATCCGCGCGCGCGGTCGACCAGATGCAGCAGCGGCGCCCCCCGCATGGCGCGGCGCAGGTTCTCGGCGGCGACGGGGGCGGCGGTCGCGGGACGAGTTTCGGCGGCGATATGGGGGGTGACGGTGACGCCCGGATGGGACCAGAAGGGGTGCCCGGGCGGCAAAGGTTCCTGGCGAAAGACATCGAGCACCGCATGGGCCGGCCGGCCCCGGTCCAGCGCCGCGATCAGCGCCGCCTCATCGATCAGCGTGCCCCGCCCGGCATTGATGAGCGTGGCCCCCTTGGGCAGCTGCGCAAGCGTTTCCGCATTGAGCAGGTTCCGCGTCCGCTCGGTATCGGGCAGCAGACAGATCAGGATCTCGGCCCGCGCAAGCGCCCGATCCAGTTCCGCGCCGGGCAGGGTGGTGACGCCCGGCACCGGCCGCCCCGACAGCGACCAGCCGGTGACCCGGAAGCCCAACCCGGTCAGGGCGGCCGCGCAGCTGCGGCCCAGCTCGCCCATGCCCAGAATGGTGACGCCGCGCCCGCTTGCCAGCGGCGGCACGATGTCATGGCGCCATTCCCCGTTCTGGGGATAGGCATCCATGCCCAGATGCGCCCGCATCGCCCAGCCGGTGCAATATTCGGTCATGCCGCGCGCCAGCCCCGGATCGACCATCCGGCACAGAGGCTGGGTCAGCGTCGGGTTGCCGACGATCCGCTCGACCCCGGCCCACAGGCTTTGGACCAGCCGCGCGCGGGTAAAGGGCGCGAAATCCATCTCGTGGCCGTCTTCGGGATAGCCGGGGGCGTAAAGCAGGGCGTCAAAGCCGGCCGGATCGCCGTCGCGCATCAGCTCGATCTCGGGGCAGGCGGCGCGCAGGGCCGGCGCCCAGGCGTCCCAAAGCCCCGCGCGGGCGGCGAAAAAGACACGCATGGCCGCTAACCCCGTGGCCGGTGGACATGCGCCGATTGCACGATGCCAAAGGCCATCAGCAGGATCATCAGCGACGTCCCCCCATAGCTGACCAGCGGCAAGGGCGACCCCTTGGCCGGCAGCATCCCCATCACCGTCGCCATATTGATCGAGAAATACAGGAAGAACGTCCCCGCAATGCCAATGGTCATCAGACTGGCAAAACGGTCGCGATTGGTCAGCGCGGAATGCAGGCAAAAGCCCAGGATCAGCACATAGAGCATCAAAAGCGAAAAGGCCCCGACAAAGCCGAATTCCTCGGCCAGCGAGGTAAAGATAAAGTCGGTGTGCTTTTCGGGCAGGAAGTTCAGCCGCGACTGCGTGCCCTGCATGAAACCGCGCCCCGACCAGCCCCCCGATCCCAGCGCGATCTGCGCCTGGGCGATGTTATAGCCCGCACCCAGCGGGTCCGAGGTCGGGTCAAGGAACGTGTCGATGCGCTTGAACTGATAATCGTGCAAAAGCTGCCAGTCGGTGCCACGGCTTTCCATGACCGTGGTGATGCCGGCGACGACGATGGCGATGACGGCGGCGAAATACCACAGGCTGACCCCGGCCGCGAACATCACGATCCCGCCCCCCGCGATCAGCATGATCGAGGTGCCAAGATCGGGCTGCATCAACACCAGCGCCGTCGGCAAAAGGATCAGCACCACCGGGATCAGCACCCAAAGCGGGCGCGAGACCTTTTCCACCGGCAACCAGTCGTAATAGGCCGCAAGCGTCATCACGAAAGCCACCTTGGTCAGCTCGGACGGCTGGATGCGGACCGGCCCGATCAGCAGCCAGCGCTGCGCGCCCATGCCGACCTGACCGATGGTTTCGACCAGGATCAACAGCAGCACACAGATCACATAGGATACCACCGAGATCGAGCGCCAGAACCAGATCGGCACGAAAGCCAGCGCGATCATCAAGGTCATGCCGACGGCAAAACGCTCCATCTGCGGGCCGGCCCATTGGTCCAGATTGCCGCCCGAAACCGAATAGAGCATCAGAAAGCCGATGCAGCTGACGGCCGCGACCAGAAAGACCAGCGGCCAGTTCAGATACAGGATCTTGCGCCAGCCCGTCGGCGTCTGCGCGACCTGATAATCAAGATAGCTCATCTAGGCCTTGGCCCTTTCGGTCTTGGGGGGCGTCGCGGGCATCAGGTTCATCCGCGACCACATTTCCTCGACCTCGGCGCGGGCCCCGTCGGGATAGGCGCTGAGCGGCGGCAGCCCGCCCGCCAGCGCAAACAACAGGATGTCGCGGGCAATCGGCGCGGCCACGGCCGAACCGCCGCCGCCATGTTCGACCACGACCGACACCGCATAGCGCGGCATGTCAAAGGGCGCGAAACAGACGAACAGCGCGTGGTCGCGGCGGTTCCAGGGCAGCTGTTCGTTCTTGATCACGCCGCGCGCGCGTTCGGCGGCGGTGATGTTGCGCACCTGGCTGGTGCCGGTCTTGCCGGCCATGCGCCATTCGGGCGCCGCGATGCGCATGCGCCGCGCGGTGCCGCGCCCGGCATTCATCACCGCCTCCATCCCGGCGCGGGCGGTGCGCAGGTTCAGCGGGTTCAGATCCAGATCGGGCCAGTCGGGCACCGGCTGGCTGACGCCGTCGATGGCCTTGACCAGACGTGGCTCGACTGCGCGGCCGGTCGCCAGCCGCGCCGTCATCACCGCCAGCTGCAAGGGCGAGGCAAGGACATAACCCTGACCGATCGAGGCATTCAGGCTGTCGCCGACCTGCCATTCCTGTTGATAGCGGGCCATTTTCCAGGCCCGGTCCGGGGCGATGCCCTCGGTGATCGCCGACATGGGCAGATCGTGGCGCACGCCGATGCCAAAGCGGCGCGCCATGGCGGCGATCCGGTCGATGCCGACGCGCTGCGCCAGCTCGTAATAATAAACGTCGCAGGACTGTTCCAGGCTTTGGACCGCATCGACCATGCCGTGGCCGCCCCGGCTCCAACAGTGAAAGCGCCGCCCGGCGACGGTCGTATAGCCGGGACAGAAGAACCGCGATCCCGGATTGATCACCCCCGCCTCAAGCCCGGCCAGCAGCGTCATCATCTTGAAGGTCGAGCCGGGCGGATAGGCGCCCTGCACGGTCTTGTCGGCCAAGGGGCGGTGATCGTGCTTCATCAATTCGCGGTAATCGGGGCCGGAAATGCCGCGCACGAACTTGTTGGGATCAAAGACCGGCGAGGACGAGATCGCCACGATATCGCCATTGGTCACATCCATGACCACCGCCGCGGCGCTTTCCTCGCCCAGCCGCTGGGTCGCGAAATTCTGAAGGCTCGCGTCCAGCGTGGTCTGCACGGTGGCGCCCTGTTGGCCCTCGATCCGCGACAGCTCGCGCATCTCGCGGCCGACGCTGTTCACCTCGACCCGGCGCGAACCGGCCTTGCCGCGCAGGACATCCTCAAGCTTGGCTTCCATCCCGACCTTGCCCAGTTGAAATTCGGGCAGGCGCAGCACCGGATCGGGGTTCTCGATCTTGCTGAGGTCGTAATCCGAAACCGGGCCGACATAGCCCAGCACATGCGCGAAATCGCCCGCGCGCGGATAGTTGCGCGAGAGGCCCGATTTCGGGGTCACGCCCGGCAGTGCCGGCGCATTCAGCGCGATCGAGGAAAATTCCGGCCAGCTGAGCCGGTCGACGACCATCACCGGGGTGACGGCGCTGCGCTTGCGCACCTCTTCGAGGATCTGCGCGACCTGATGATCCGACATCGGGATGATGCGGCGCAGCCGCGCGATCACCGCCGAAACGTCGCCCGCCTCTTCACGGGTCAGGGTGACGCGGTAATTCTGTTCATTGCCGGCGATGATCATGCCGTTGCGGTCCAGAATCAGCCCGCGCGCCGGCGGCAGCAGCTCGATCTTGATCGAGTTGCCATCCGACAAAAGCCGGTATTCATCCGCATGCTCGATCTGCATCGAGCGCAGCTTGAGCCCCAGCACCGAGACCACCGCCATCTGGATCGCCCCCAGCGCCAGCCCGCGCCGGGTGATCGAGCGGCTGCTTTCGGCGATTTCCTTTTGCGATTTGCGCATGTTTCAGCGAAGCCTCGTGTCGTTCTCGGCGCTGTTGCGGGGCAGGCCGCAGAGCCAGCCCAAAAGGGCCGACAGCAGCGGATAGGCGATGACCGTGGCGATATATTGCAAGATCACCTGACCCAAAGCGGGCAGCGGCAGGAAAAACAGCGCCATCGCAAACCGGTTCGCCCCCATCATGATCGCCATCAATATCGCGACACGCAGCCATTCAACCATGAATGGCAGCTCGCGCCAACGGGGCTCACGCTTACGTGCGGCCTCGGTGCCCAGAACGACGATCGCGGCCCATAGCCCGATGGGCCGCATAAGCATGATATCCTCGATCAGAAAGGCCAGCGCGACGGTCAGCACCGGGATCTGTTCGGGCCGGCGCAGCACCCAGATCAGCACAAGACAGAGCGTGAAATCGGGACCGGGCCAGATCACCTGTCCCGGCGCCAGCGGCACGAGCCGCCAGAACAGGACCGCGCCAAAGAAAAACAGAAACAGCGCCTGGCCGATGACCCGCTGCCGGCGCGCCGCGTCAATCATCTGCGGCGCTTGTATCAGAGGCGCCGGCCTGCGCGGCGGTCTCGGCGGGGCCGCCGGCCGGCGGCAGCGGCGGGCCGATGAAATCGGGCGGCGGCGGCGGGATCAAAAGACCGGTATCGTCCAGCAATTCGGAACTGTGGCTGCGCAGCACGCGCAGGAATTCCAGCCGCCCGTAATCGGCCGAAAGCCGCACCCGCAGCCGGCCGTCGCTGGCCTGGGCCACCTGACCGACCAGAAGGCCCGGCGGGAACAGCCCGCCATCGCCGGAACTGACCACGCGGTCGCCGGGGCGGATGTTTTCGGGGCTTTCGATGAAATCCAGCGCGGGCAGGGCGGTGTTGTCGCCCGCAAGCAGCGCGTGCTGTCCCGAGGGCTGGATCGTCACCGGGATGCGGCTGGTCGGGTCGGTCAAGAGCATGACCCGGCTTGTGCCCTGTCCGACGCCCGAGATGCGGCCCACCAGCCCCAGCCCGTCCATCGTCGCCCAGCCGTCCAGAATGCCGTCGCGCGCGCCCACATTCAGCAGCACCGACTGGCGGAACGCAGTGCCGCTATCGGTCAGCACCACCCCCGAAACCGAGGTCAGCGCCGGATCGATGCGCACGTTGTTTTGCGCCAGAAGCTTGGCGTTTTCCTGCTCCAGCTGGACAGCGGCCTCTTTCCAGGCCGACATCTTCTGCAATTCGCGGCGCAATTCCTGGTTCTGTTCGTAGAGCCGGGAATAGGATTGAAAGCCCGCGACCATGCGCGAAAGCTTGGTCACCGGCACCATCGCCCATTCGAAACCGGGCACGAAACGATCGATAAAGGCTGCCCGCATGCGCTCGGCACGCGGGCTGTCGATCTGCCAGAACAGGAATATCGCCAGCAACGCCAGCACCAGCAGCGAGACAAGAATGCGGCGGACGGGCGCCGCGTAATCTGGGCCCTTGCGCGCCATGATCCGCCGATCAGCTGTCGTAATCGATCACGTGGCGCAGCTGCTTTTCGAACTCAAGCGCCTTGCCGGTGCCAAGGGCGACGCAGCTCATCGGCTGATCGGCCAGCGTGATCGAAAGCCCGGTCTGCTCGCGCAGCGCCAGATCCAGATCGCCCAGCATGGCGCCGCCGCCGGTCAGCATGACACCGCGATCGACGATATCGGCGGCCAGATCGGGGGGCGTCGCCTCAAGCGCGACCATCACCGCCTCGCAGATCTGTTGAACCGGCTCGGCCAGCGCCTCGGCGACCATGGCCTGGGTGATTTCCATTTCCTTGGGGATGCCGTTCAAAAGATCGCGGCCGCGCACCATGATCGTGGCGCCGCGCCCGTCATCGGGCATGCGGGCGGTGCCGATCTGGGTCTTGACCCGCTCGGCGGTGGATTCGCCGATCAGCAAGTTGTGGTTGCGGCGCAGGTAATTGATCAGCGCATCATCCATGCGGTCGCCGCCGATGCGGACCGAACGCGCATAGACCACATCGCCCAGCGACAGGACCGCGACCTCGGTGGTGCCGCCGCCGATATCGACGACCATGCTGCCGGTCGGCTCGGTGATGGGCATGCCGGCGCCGATGGCGGCCGCGATGGGTTCGGCGATCAGCCCGGCCTTGCGGGCGCCGGCGGACAGGACCGACTGGCGGATCGCGCGTTTCTCGACCGGGGTGGCGCCATGGGGCACGCAGACGATGATCTTGGGCTTCGAGAAGGTGGTGCGCTTGAACACCTTCTTGATGAAATGCTTGATCATTTCCTCGGCGCTGTCGAAATCGGCGATGACGCCTTCGCGCATCGGGCGGATCGCCTCGATGGAACCGGGGGTGCGCCCCAGCATCAGCTTTGCGTCCTCGCCCACGGCCAGAACCTGCTTCTTGCCGTCCTTGACGTGATAGGCCACGACCGAGGGCTCATTCAGGATGATCCCCTTGCCCTTGACATAGACCAGCGTGTTCGCGGTCCCAAGGTCGATCGCGATATCGGTGGAAAACAGACCGCCAAAGGCCATGAGTCATTCCCTTCTGCCGTCCCTGCCACGACGGCGGTATACCGCCCTTGAACGAGCGGAAATTGCCCGATTGCCCCGGTGAGTCGCCCCAGCCGAAGATGACGTCATATAGGCCGAGGCCCTGCTGGGGAAAACCCGAAAAATATGCATCATGGCGGGAACCGGCCGGCATGGCGGCGATCCTGGCCCGGGCGGCGGGTTTGCTTGACCGGTCTCGGGGCAGCCCTTAACACGGGTTTGCAGAGGATGATCAAAAAGGTCGGGGTACACATTGCGGGACGCTATTGTCGGGATATGCCGTTTTTCATTTCTGGGCAAATGCGACTGGGTCGATACCCGCGGCGCGCGCGGGCGCAGCGCCGAGGATCTGGCGGCACGCATCCCCGAGATCTATTCCGAGGCGCGGCTGGAACGCCGGTTCGAGGCATTCGAAAAGCTGTGCCTGCCCTCGCTCAAGGCGCAGACCGATTCCGATTACGAATTCTGGTTCCTGACCTCGCCGGAGCTGCCCCAGCACGCGCTTGAACGGCTGCATGATCTTTGCGCCGGCATGCCCCAGGTCCGCATCATCCTGTCCAGCGAACGCACGCCACAGGACGCGCTGGCCAATGAACTCAAGGCCGCGGCCGAAAAGGCGGGCCGGCCGGTGATCCAGTTCCGCGTCGACGATGACGACGCGCTGAGCCGCCATCAGGTGGCGCGGATCCGCCGGCACGCCTCGCGCTTTTCCGATCTGCCGGGATTCGGGCTCAGCTATGGCAATGGGCTGATCTTTGGCAGCTTCGATGGCGAGCCGCTGAATTATTTCCACGCGTTTCAGGGCTTTATCGGGGCCGGGGCGGCGCTGCGCATGCGTCTTCCGGGGCGCTGCATCTATTCGGTCCTGCACACGCAGATCCCGCGCTATTTCCCCGCCTTCACCTGTATCGACGGGCTGGGATATTTGCAGACCCGCTGGGATGCCAGCGACTCGGCCGGGATCAAGGATCGCTGGCCGCGCTGGTTCAAAGAAATCGACGAGGCCGAGTTCCAGAAACAGCTCAAGGACGATTTCCCCTTCCTCGAAGGGGTCGATCTGAACTTTGTCAGAACGAAAAGGGCGGCCTGAACGCCGCCCTTTCCCGAATTGATCCGGCACGCCCCGATCAGTGGGAATACATGCTGACCTGTTTGGCGTCGGCGCCTTCGCCGACCATTTCGCGGCGCAGCTTCAACCGGTTCAGCGCGCCGATATAGGCCTTGACGCTGGCCAGGATGGTGTCGGTATCGGCGGCCTGTCCGGTGGCGATGCGACCCTCTTCCTCCATCCGCACGCTGACGGTGGCCTGGGCATCGGTGCCCTCGGTCACGGCATGGACCTGATAAAGCTGCAACACCGCCTGATGCGGCCAGATCGCCTTGACGGCGTTGAAACAGGCATCCACGGGACCGTCGCCGGTGGCATGGACGGTCTTTTCCTCATCGCCGACGATCATGGTCAGATCGGCCGATTGCCCGTCACTGCCGCAGATCACGCGCAGATGCTTGACCTGAAGATAGTCGCTGTCGGTATTGGCGGCGCTGTCCTGCATCAGCGCGACCAGATCGTCGTCATAGATTTCCTTCTTGCGGTCGGCCAAAGCCTTGAAGCGCACAAAGACATCCTTGAGCTGGTTGTCGCCCAGCTCATAGCCCAGATCGCGCAGCTTCGCGCGCAGCGCGGCGCGGCCCGAATGCTTGCCCATGGCGATATTGGCCTCATTCAGGCCGATATCGGCGGGGCGCATGATCTCGAAGGTCTCGACGTTTTTCAGCACGCCATCCTGATGGATGCCGCTTTCATGCAGAAAGGCGTTCTTGCCGACGATGGCCTTGTTGAATTGCACCGGAAAGCCCGAAACCTGCGCCACCCGCCGCGACAGGCCCATGATCTTGGTGGTGTCGATGCCGGTCGAAAAGGGCATGATGTCATGGCGCACCTTCATCGCCATCACCACCTCTTCCAACGCGGTATTGCCCGCGCGCTCGCCCAGACCGTTGATCGTGCATTCGATCTGGCGCGCACCCGCCTCGACGGCGGCCAGGCTGTTGGCCGTCGCCATGCCCAGATCGTTGTGACAATGGGTGGCAAAGATGATCTGGTCGGCGCCCGGCACACGCTCGAGCAGCATCCGGATCAGATCGGCGCTTTCGCGCGGCGCGGTGTAGCCGACGGTGTCGGGAATGTTGATGGTGGTGGCGCCGGCCTTGATCGCGATCTCGACCACGCGGCACAGATAGTCATGCTCGGTCCGGGTGGCATCCATGGGCGACCATTGCACATTGTCGCACAGGTTGCGGGCATGGGTCACGGTCTGCTGGATGCGCTCGGCCATCTGGTCCATGTCCAGATTGGGAATGGCGCGGTGCAGGGGCGAGGTGCCGATAAAGGTGTGGATACGCGGCCGGCGGGCATGTTTCACCGCCTCCCAGCAGCGGTCGATATCGGGGAATTGCGCCCGCGCCAGCCCGCAGATCACGGCATTCTTCGCCTGTTTCGCGATCTCGGTCACGGCGGCGAAATCGCCTTCCGAGGCGATGGGAAAGCCCGCCTCGATGATATCCACACCCATCTCGTCCAGCATCTGGGCGATTTCCAGCTTTTCGGCATGGGTCATGGTTGCGCCCGGCGATTGCTCGCCATCGCGCAGGGTGGTGTCAAAAATCAGGACGCGGTTCTTGTCGGTCATATCCGGGGATCCTCTTACGCCGAATTCGTGAATTGTCGGTAAAGCCGGGCACGATCCTGGCTGAGCGGAGGCCCGGCGGACCCGCTCAGCGCAGCGTAAGAAGCAGCAGACCGCGGGGCCGCACGGCCAGACGCGCGCCATTGCGCGTGTCCTGAACAGTGGCGATGTGTCGCATCCGAGTCATGCCCCGGACTATAAGACCGCGCCGCGCGGGTTGAAAAGACCGAAATACGCCCGGCCGCGCAATTATCGGCCCCGTCGCCCGCGCTCATACGCCCCCCGATTGCCCGGCTTTCTTCTTCATTCAAATATCCATGGGACCGCGCCACCGGCGCCGCGCCTCACAAAGCGCGCCAACCGATATCGCGGCGATAGAACCCGCCCGGCCAGTCGATCGCATCCGCCAGCGCATAGGCGCGGGTATGCGCCTCGGCCAGGGTCGCGCCGCGCCCGGTCGCGGCCAGAACCCGCCCGCCGGTGGCAAGGACCGCCCCATCGACCCGCGCCGTCCCGGCGTGAAAGACCATATGCGACGAATCCTCGTCCAGCGCCTCAAGCCCGCCGATATGCGAGCCCTTTTCATAGCTGCCCGGATAGCCGTTCGCGGCCAGAACCACGGTCAGCGCGTGATCCTCGGCCCAGTTCACGGCGGTCTCGCCCAACCGCCCCTCGGCACAGGCCAGGATCAGGTCCAGCGCCTGCGCGCCCAACCGCATCATCAGCACCTGACATTCCGGATCGCCAAAGCGGACGTTGTATTCGACCAGCCGCGCGCGGCCGTCCTCGATCATCAGCCCGGCGTAAAGGACGCCCTGAAACGGCATTCCGCGCCGCGCCATCTCGGCCACGGTCGGGCGCACGATTTCGGCCATCACCGCATCCTGAATGGCCTGCGTCAGCACCGGTGCGGGGGAATAGGCGCCCATGCCGCCGGTATTGGGGCCGGTATCGCCATCGCCCACGCGCTTATGGTCCTGTGCCGTGCCGATGGGCAGGCAATCGGTGCCGTCGCACAGGATGAAGAAGCTGGCCTCTTCCCCGGCCATGAATTCCTCGATCACCACTTCGGCGCCGGCCGCACCAAAGGCGCCGCCAAAAGCATCCTCCAGCGCTGCCTGCGCCTCGGCCTCGGTCATGGCGACGGTCACGCCCTTGCCGGCGGCCAGCCCGTCGGCCTTGATCACGATCGGCGCGCCCATCCGCGCGACGTAATCCTGTGCTGGCGCCAGGGCGTCAAAACGCGCCCAGGCGGCGGTCGGCGCGCCGCAGGCATCGCAGACCTCCTTGGTAAAGGCCTTCGACGCCTCAAGCTGCGCGGCCGCCTTCGAGGGCCCAAAGACCAAAATCCCCGCCGCGCGCAGATCGTCCGCCACCCCGGCCGCCAGCGGCGCCTCGGGGCCGATCACCACCAGATCGATGGCATTTTCCTCGCAAAAGCCGATCACTTCGGGACCTGACAGGATGTCCAGCGCCGCCAGCCGCGCCAGAGGTTCCATGCCGGCATTGCCGGGCGCCACGAACAGCCGGTCGCATTTCGGGTTCTGCCGGATCGCCCAGGCCAGCGCATGTTCGCGTCCGCCGCTGCCAAGGATCAGGATGTTCATCGCGCGAGGCCCCCTTGCCGGTTGTTGCCGCCTTCTAGGAACTGCCCCGCCCGGGATCAATCCCCTTGATCCCGCGCCGCCTCCGGGCCAGAACCGGGGCATGGAGCTTTTCGAAGATACCCCGGCCGCCGGCGGCAACGCCCATGAATTCACCGTCTCGGAAATCTCGGGCGCGGTCAAACGCGTGCTCGAGGGGGAATTCGGCCGCGTCCGCGTGCGCGGCGAAATCGGCCGCGTCTCGCGCCCCTCATCGGGCCATATCTATTTCGACCTGAAAGACGACCGCTCGGTCATCGCCGCCGTCACATGGAAAGGCCAGGCCGCGCGGCTTTCGACCCGCCCCGAGGAAGGGATCGAGGTCATCGCCACCGGCCGCCTCACCACCTTTCCCGGCCAGTCGAAATATCAGCTGATCGTCGAGGAAATCGAACCCGCCGGCGCCGGCGCACTGATGATGATGCTGGAAAAGCGCCGCAAGGCCCTCGCGGCCGAGGGGCTTTTCGACGATGCCCGCAAATGCCCGTTGCCCTATCTGCCGCGTGTGATCGGCGTCGTGACCTCGCCCTCCGGGGCGGTCATCCGCGACATCCTGCACCGGCTGCGCGACCGCTTTCCCACGCATGTCCTGATCTGGCCCGTGGCCGTTCAGGGCGAGGGCTGCGCCCCCCAGGTGACCGCCGCCATCCACGGCTTCAACGCTCTGCCTGCGGATGGGCCGATCCCGCGTCCCGATCTGATCATCGTCGCGCGCGGCGGCGGCAGCCTCGAAGACCTTTGGGGCTTCAACGAGGAATCGGTCGTCCGCGCTGCCGCCGAAAGCCGGATCCCGCTGATCTCGGCGGTGGGGCATGAAACCGATACCACGCTGATCGATTTCGCCTCGGATCGCCGCGCGCCCACGCCCACGGCGGCGGCGGAAATCGCGGTCCCGGTGCGCGCCGAACTGCTCGCGCGGCTTTCGGAAAACGGCACGCGCATGATCCGCGCCAGCCAAAGCCGCCTGACCCGCCAGCGTCAGCGCCTGACCGATCTGGCCCGCGCGCTTGGCCGCCCGCAATCGCTGACCGATCCGGCGCGGCAACGCTTCGATCTCTTTGCCGACCGCCTCGATCCCGCGCTCCGGGGCTTCATGCGCCGCCGCCGCGACCGGCTCTCGGCACTGCCGCTGTCGCTCGCCGCGCTGCGCGGCAACCTGCGCATCCGCCGCGACCGGCTGAACGATCAGGGGGGACGCCTGCCGGCTGCGCTGATGCGGCTGGGATCGCGCCGCGGCGAAAGGCTGACTGAACTCGCGGGACGCCTGATCCGGGCGCGCGGCCGTACCCTGACGGATGCCGCGCGCAATATCGCCCGCGACCGCGACCGCACCGCGCTTCTGGCCCGCCGCCTGAATACCGTCGCGGCCCGCCTGCTGCCGCCGCGCCGCGAAAGCCTGGACCGGCTCGACCGACTGCGCCAGACACTGGGCTACAAGGAAACCCTCAAACGCGGCTATGCGGTCGTCCACGGCCCGGATGGGCTGATCACCCGCGCGGCGGATGCCGCCCGGACGCCGGTCTTCGAGGTCGAATTCCTCGACGGCCGCATTCCGGCCCGCCCCGAGACACCGCCCGCGAAACCCGCCCGCAAGCCGAAACCGGAAAAAGACCAGAAATCCCTCTTCTGATCGTCTTTCATGCCCAAATATCCTCGGGGGGTCCGGGGGGCGAAGCGCCCCCGGTCTTGACGCATCCGGTCCTGGCGCCCCAGACTTGGCGCCTCGGATCTTACCGCGCCACCTCGCGCGGCCGCAGCATCAACCACAAAAGCGCGCCCCCCGCCAGCACCAGAAACGGCAGCATCGCCAGATTGACGGCGTTCCAGCCGGCCTGCGGCGTGCCCCCCATGCAGTTCATCAACCCGCCCGACGAGAGCGAGGCCAGAAACACCCCGCCAAAGACGACGGCATCATTCAGCCCCTGCACCGTCTCGCGCTCTTCGGGGCGATAGGCCCGGGTCAGCATGGCGGTCGCGCCAATATAGCCGAAATTCCAGCCCAGACCCAACAGGATCATGGTCAGATAGAAATGCGCCAGATCGACCCCCGACAGCGCGACCACGCCGGCGCCGGCCAGAATCGCCAGACCCACCATGACGATCCGCGCCGCACCGAAGCGCGCGATCAGATGCCCGGTAAAGAATGACGGCCCGAACATCGCCAGCACATGGCCCGACACGATATTGGCCGCGTCCGAGGTCTGAAACCCGCAGCCCACCACCGCCAGCGGCGCCGAGGTCATCACCAGATTCATCAACGCATATGCGACCATGCCACAGATCATCGCCACCGCGATCTGCGGCACCCGGATCAGTGCGCGCAGGGGCCGCCCGCCCGCCGCGCCGGCGGCCGGCGCGGCCGGGCGCGGAATATCCAGAAAGCCGAACAGCACCGGCCCCAACAGGTTCAGCCCGATAATGGCGGCATAGGTGGCCAGAAACGGAATCGCGGTCGCCTCGGCGGTCAGCCGCACCAGAAGCGGACCGGTGATCGCCGCCGCAAGCCCGCCCGCCATGACCCAGGAAATCGCCCGGGCCTGAAATTCGGGCGGCGCGCAATCGGTGGCGGCAAAGCGGAAAAACCCCTGCGCCGCCATATAGATCCCGGTAAAGATCCCGCCCAGCATGAAGATCCAGAAACTGCCCGCGACCAACCCGTAAGCCGCCAGCGCCGCCCCGATCGCGCCCGCCCCACAGGCCAGCACGAACCCCGCGCGCCGGCCATGGCGGCGCATGAACCCCGACAGCGGCCGCGCCGACAGCGCCGAGCCCAGAATGATCATCGACAGGGGCAGGGTGGCGATACAGGGATTGGGGCTGAGCATCTGCCCGGCCAGCCCGCCGACGATAAAGATCATCGACATCTGCGCCCCCAGAAACGCCTGCGCGACGATCAGCACGATGACATTGCGCCAGGCGCGATGCATCGGATGCGGCACCGGGTCCCCGGCGACATGGGGGGGCTGTCCGGCCATGAACGCTCCTTGTTAGTTCAGCGCGGCTATTTCAGCGCGCGGGCCTCGCGCGCGCGGGCCTCGATCGCGGCCCAGTTTCCGGCCGCGACATCGGCATCGGGCGAAATCCAGCTGCCGCCGACGCAGATCACATTGGACAGCGCCAGATAGTCGCGGGCATTGCCGGGGGTCACGCCGCCGGTCGGGCAAAAGCTGACCTGTGGCAACGGCCCGGCCAGCGATTTCAGCGACTTCGCCCCGCCCGCCGCCTCGGCGGGAAAGAATTTCAGCATGGAATAGCCCCATTCCATCGCCCGCATCACCTCGGATGCGGTGACGGCCCCGGCGAGCAGCGGCAATTCGATATCGCTACAGGCGCGCACGATCTGTTCGGTCGCGCCGGGCGAGACGGCAAAGCTCGCGCCCGCGTCCTTGGCGCGCCTGGCGTCGTCGGGGGTCAGCACGGTGCCCGCGCCGACATGGCCGCCCGCGACCCTGGACATCTCGCGGATCACATCGAGCGCCGCGGGGGTGCGCAGGGTCACCTCAAGCACCGGCAGGCCGCCGGCGACCAGCGCCGTGGCAAGGCCTTCGGCCCGGGCGGCATCGGCCACCACCAGAACCGGGATCACCGGGGCAAGCTCGCAGAGCGCGCGGGTCTTCTGGGACTGAAGATCGGGGGTCATGGCAATACCTTCGTGAAGGGGCTGGGGGCAATTTGCCCGCAGATTGCGTTTTTTGGGGCGCTAACGCAAGCCGCGCCAAGCCCCTGCGCGGGTCCCGACCTAGCCGCCAAAGCTGCTGCGGCTGCCCGAACGCGCGGTGGCGCCGGCCCCGAAGCCGCCGCGCTGGCTGACCTGCGCGGCCGACATCGGCGCCTTGCCGATGGTCGAGGGCGCGCGCTGAAAGGCCGTGGCCGGCACCTTGCCCGCGCCGCGATTGCTGGCGAATGTCTGGTCGCCCTTGGGGGTCGAATAACGGCCGTCGGGCGTGTTCACCATGGGCTGCGAAAAGATGCCGCCGCCGCGCGACAGCATCGAACCCATCATATAGCCCACAAGCAGCGGCATGAAGGAAAAGCCGCCGCCCGAATTCTGTTGCGCGGCCGGATCGCCGCCGCAATTGCCGGCGCCATGTTCCTGTTCGCAGAGTTCCTTGGATTCGTAGCGCGGCGCGGTTTCCAGATATTCCTTCTGGGCGGCGGCGAAATTCTTGCGACAGTCATCCTCGGAAAACCACAGCCCGTTTTCCTTGCTGGCGGCGATGCAGCTTTCCAGATCGGGAAAGCTCTGGGCGTCGACGCGGTCATCTTCGCAGGCGGCCAGCGCCAGCGTGGCCGTGCCCAGAAGCACCAGCGCGACATGGCGCGAACGTTTGCGGATCGGGGATTGCTTGGTCATGGTTCAGCCCTCGATGAAATGCGGCTTGAAGCGCGACAGGTTATGCGTGATGCGGCTTTGATCCTCGCGCAGGCCAAGCCCGACACAGGTCTCGCCGATGATCCACGCGCCCAGAACCGGGTGGAAGCCGCCGAAATCGGGCAGCGGCGCCAGCCCCTGCACGATCATGGGATGATGGGAATAGCTGTCGTCGCCGGTCCGGACGACCTCGCGGCCCTGTTCCCAGATGCTGACCCCGGCGCCTTCGCGCGAAAAGATCGGCTTGAGCACATGGCCCCGCGCCAATTCGTCACGCGCCGCGTCAAAAGCCGCGGCAACCGCCGGGGCGGCCACGCCGCCGGTCAGCGCCTCGGCCACATCGGCAAGGAAAAACGCCGGCAACAGGTTCGGATGGCCCGGGAACATCTGCCACAACAGCGGCAGGATGCCCTTGTTCGACAAGATCGCCTTCCATGGCGGCTCGATGAAGCGGGTCTGACTGCTTTGCAGGTTCGCGGCGAACGCGTCGCGCAGCATGTCTTCCCAGGGATAAAGCTTGAAAAGCGTGCCGATGACGCGGGACTGGTCGTCGGCGAACTGACCCTCATCGGTCAGGCCGATCTGCGCCAGCGGCGTGAACTGCGCGCCCAGATCGGCCTCGCGTGCGGCCCAGGCCAAGGTCTCGACAGTGGCGTAATCCTCGGGGTTGTCGGGGTCGCCGGCGAAATGCACCGTCTCGCCGGGCTGGCAGATCTGGCCCCAGCGTTCCACGAGCGCCTCGTGGATGCCATTGAACTGATCGGTATCGGGGCCAAGGACGCCGGCCGCCTGTTGCTGTTCGAACCACAGCCATTGAAAGGACGCGGATTCGTAAAGCGAGGTCGGCGTATCGGCATTGTATTCCAACAGCTTCGCCGGACCCCGTCCGTCATAGGACAGATCCATGCGGCCATAAAGTTCCGGCTCGCCATGGCGCCAGCTTTGCGCGATCAGATCCCAATGCTGGCGCGGAATGTCCAGCCGGGTCAGGATTTCCTCATCGCCGATGGCGCGCTCGACGGCCTCGCGGCACATGGCATGCAGCTGGGTCGAGGGATCCTCGATATCCTCTTCGATCTCGCGCAGGGTGAAACGATAGGCGCTGGTTTCGTCCCAATAGGGTTCCCCGCCCATATCGGCGAAGGTAAAGCCCAGCTTTTCGGCTTCGTCGCGCCAGTCGGGGCGCTCGGGCAGGTCGATCTTGTCCATGGTCACTCCTTCATTCCGACATGCAGGACGCGACCGCCGCGCGCAAGCCCGCGCGACAAGATTCAACAATCCGCCGATGCCTCAACCAAGGATTGCGCAAATGAAAATCTTGCGCCAAGCTTTTGTAATTTCAGGCCCGGGACAACCGGGAAAACAACAGGGAATGCCATCATGCAGAATCGTTTCCGGTCCAATCCTTCGCCGATGCGCGCCGCTCTTCTGGCCACGGCCCTGTCCACGGCGGCCCTGTCCATGGGCGCGCTGACCCCAGCCGCATGGGCCGAGACGCCGGCCGATACGCTGGTCGTGGCCAATACGATCGACGACATCATCAGCCTTGATCCGGCGCAAAGCTTCGAGTTCTCGGGCAATGACGTCACCAACAATCTTTACGACAAGCTGGTCGATTTCGACCCGCTCGACCTTGCCGCCGGGATCAAGCCCAGCCTCGCCCAGGGCTGGGAGGTCAGCGAGGATGGCAAGACCATCACCCTGACCATGCGCGAGGGCGTCAAGTTCCAGTCCGGCAACCCCGTCCGGGCCGAGGATGCGGCATGGTCGCTGCAACGCGCGGTCAAGCTGAACCTGTCGCCGGCCTTCATCCTGACGCAATTCGGTCTGACGCCCGAGAATGTCGATCAGATGGTCACCGCCGAAGGCAATAACGTGGTGATCCGGCTGGATCAGCCCTATGCGCAATCCTATGTGCTGAACTGCCTTGCCTCGAACGTGGCCTCGGTGGTCGACAAGGAAACCGTCATGAGCCATGCCGAGGGCGAGGATTTCGGCAATGCCTGGCTGTCGACCAATTCGGCGGGTTCGGGGGCTTATACGCTGGCCGCATGGCGCCCGAACGAGGTCGTGCAACTGGTCGCCAACCAAGACTACTGGCAGGGCGCCCCGGCGATGAAACGCGTCATCGTGCGCAACGTTCAGGAAAGCAGCGCCCAGCGGCTGATGCTGGAACAGGGCGATATCGACGTGGCGCGCGACCTGACGCCCAGCGATATCGACGGCATTTCCGGCAATGACAAGCTTGTCGTCGGCAATGAACCCAAGGGCCGCATCCTGTATATGGGCCTGAGCCAGAAGGACCCGCTGCTGTCCAGGCCCGAGGTGGTCGAGGCGCTGAAATACCTTGTCGATTACAAGGGGATGGAAAACAGCTTCCTCAAGGGTCAGTGGAAGACGCATCAGAATTTCCTGCCCGAGGGTTATCTGGGCGCCTCGGACGAAAATCCCTGGAGCTATGACGTCGAAAAGGCCAAGAAAATTCTGGCCGATGCCGGCGTGACCTCGGGAACCGTCACCACGGCGGTGCGGGACCTGCGCGAATATCTGGACGTGGCCCAGACCCTTCAGGGATCGATGGCACAGGCCGGACTGACGCTGGAAATCCAGCAGATGACCGGGGCGCAGGTGCTCGATGCCTATCGCGCCCGGCAGGTGCCGATCTTTATCGGCGAATGGGGGCCGGATTATGCCGATCCGAACACCAATGCCTCGACCTTCGCCTATAACCCGAACAACGCCGATGACGCGAAACTGTCGCAACTGGCCTGGCGCAACAGCTGGGCGGTCCCCGAGGCGATGAACAAGGCCACCGTCGACGCCACGCTGGAGGGCGATACCGACAAGCGCGTGCAGATGTATCTCGATATCCAGAAGGAATATCGCGAGATCGCCCCGATCATCCCGCTGTTCCAGAAGATCGAACAGGTCGGCAAACAGAAGAACGTCCAGAACTGGACCTCGGGCGCGGCGGTGACCTCGGTCTTTTACCGTCAGGTCACGAAGGAATAACCGGTGTCCGATACCGGCATCGATGGCGGTCAGGGGCGGCAGGCGCCGCCCCCGGCCCATGGCAACCCGCGGCTTTGGCGGCGGCTCAGGGCCCTTGGCGGCGGAATGCTGTCGCTGGCGCTGACGCTTCTCGGGCTTTTGGTGGTGACCTTCGTCATCGGGCGGCTGATGCCGATCGACCCGGTGCTGAAGGTCGTGGGCGAACGCGCGACGCAGGCGCAATATGACGCCGCCTTTCAGGCGATGGGGCTCGACAAGCCGCTTTGGCAACAGTTCCTGATCTATGTCGGCGAGGTGCTGCGCGGCGATTTCGGGCGCTCGATCTCGACCGGGCATGCGGTGCTCGACGATCTGAAACGGGTGTTTCCGGCGACGCTGGAACTGGCGACGCTGGGCACGCTGATCGGGGTCTGCGTGGGCGTGCCGCTGGGCGTGATCGCGGCGGCGCGGCGCGGGGGCTGGGTCGATCAGGTGGCGCGGGTGGTGGCGCTGGTCGGCTATTCCATGCCGATCTTCTGGCTGGGGCTGATGGGGCTTTTGCTGTTTTACGGCATCCTCGGCTGGATCGGCGGTCCGGGCCGGCAAGGGATCATCTATGACGGCATGGTGCCCACGGTCACGGGGATGATCCTCGTCGACAGCCTGCTGGCCGGCGATTGGGGTGCGTTTCGCGACGCCTTCAGCCATATCGTGCTGCCGGCAAGCCTTCTGGGCTATTTCAGCCTCGCCTATATCAGCCGGATGACCCGCAGCTTCATGCTGGAACAGCTTTCCGCCGAATATGTCACCGCCGCGCGCGTCAAGGGCATGTCCGAGACGCGCGTGATCTGGGGTCACGCCTTCCGCAATATTCTCGTGCCGCTGATCACGGTGATCGCGCTGAGCTTCGGGGGACTTCTGGAGGGTTCCGTCCTGACCGAAATCGTCTTCAGCTGGCCGGGCATCGGCCAATATATCACCAAGGCGCTTCTGGCCGGCGACATGAACGCGGTTCTGGGCGGCACGGTGCTGGTCGGGATCTGTTTCGTGGCGCTGAACCTGATTTCGGACATCCTTTACCGCGTGCTGGACCCGAGGGCGAAATGACCGATATTTCCACCCGCGAATGGCTCTTGTCGGATGCGCCCCAGACCCGTGCCCAGGCGCGGCTCGGCGCGATCTATCAGGGCTGGCTGACGTTTCGGGCCAACAAGCTGGCGATGCTGGGGCTGATCATTCTGGTGCTGCTGGTGGGCATGGCGATATTCGCGCCCTGGCTTGCACCACGCGATCCCTTTGCCCAGAACCTTGCCGAGCGGCTGATGCCGCCTTCGGCCGCGCATTGGCTGGGGACGGATGCCCTGGGGCGCGATATCCTGTCGCGGCTGATCTATGGCTCGCGGATCACGCTCTTCATCGTCGGCACCGTGGCGCTGATCGCGCCGGTGATCGGGCTTCTGGTCGGTACGGTGGCGGGCTTTGCCGGCGGCTGGGTCGATCAGGTGCTGATGCGGCTCACCGATATCTTTCTGGCCTTCCCCAAGCTGATCCTGGCCCTGGCTTTCGTGGCGGCCCTCGGCCCCGGCATCGGCAATGCGGTGCTGGCGCTCGCGATCACCTCATGGCCGCCCTATGCGCGGCTGGCGCGGGCGGAAACACTGACCATCCGCAATGCCGATTACATCGCCGCCGCGCGCCTGCAAGGGGCGGAGCCGATGCGGCTGTTGATCGGCCATGTCTGGCCGCTTTGCATCTCGTCGATGATCGTCCGGGTGGCGCTCGACATGGCGGGGATCATCCTTTCGGCGGCGGGGCTGGGCTTTCTGGGGCTTGGCGCGCAGCCGCCAATGCCGGAATGGGGGGCGATGATTTCGGACGGGCGCACCTATATCCTTGATTTCTGGTGGGTCGCGGCCATGCCGGGGCTGGCGATCTTTGTCGTCAGCCTTGCCTTCAACCTTTTGGGCGACGGTCTGCGCGATGTGCTCGACCCGAAAGGCGGTGCCCAATGACGCCGCTGCTTTCGGTGCGCAACCTGCGCGTGACCTTCCCGACTCGCAGCGGCAGCTTCGATGCGGTGCGCGGCGTCAGCTTCGATCTGGGCCGCGAACGGCTGGGCGTGGTCGGCGAATCCGGCAGCGGCAAATCCATGACCGGCCGCGCCATTCTGGGCCTCGTGCGGCCGCCGGGCCGCGTCACCGCCGACCGGCTGGATCTGGACGGCCAGCCGATTCTGAACCTGCCGCCCCGCCAGATGCGCAAATTGCGCGGCGCGCGCATCAGCATGGTGATGCAGGACCCTAAATTCAGCCTCAACCCGGTCATGCCCATCGGCCACCAGATCATCGAGGCCTACCGCCTGCACACCCGCAGCAACCGCTTCGACGCCCGCGAAAAGGCGCTCGAGATGCTGCGCGCGGTCCAGATCCGCGATCCCGAACGGGTCTTCGACGCCTATCCGCACGAGGTTTCGGGCGGCATGGGCCAGCGGGTGATGATTGCCATGATGCTGGCGCCCGATCCCGACATCCTGATCGCCGACGAACCCACCTCGGCCCTCGACGTCTCGGTCAGAAACGAGGTCTTGCGCATTATCGACAAACTGGTCGGCGAACGCGGCATGGGGCTGATCTTCATCAGCCACGACCTCAATCTGGTGGGACAGTTCTGCGACCGGGTGCTGATCATGTATGCCGGCCGCGTGGTCGAGGAACTGGCCGCCCGCGACCTGCAAAACGCGCGCCACCCCTATACAAGGGGACTTCTGGGCAGCCTGCCGCGCCTCGAGCATCCGGTCGACCGCCTCGCCGTCCTGCAACGCCAGGACAGCTGGCGCGACGAAGAAATCCCGCTCCCCCCGCCCGGAGGCCTCTGATGCGTCTTTCATGCACAAATATCCTCCGGGGGTCCGGGGGTGGAAAACCCCCGGCGCGACAGGCCGCGCCATGCTAGACATCGACAATCTCGACGTCTGGTTCGGCGATCCGCCCGCGCGGGTCGATGCAGTACAATCGGCAAGCTTTTCGGTGCCGCGTGGGGAAAGCTTCGGGCTGGTCGGCGAATCCGGCTCGGGCAAATCGACGATCCTGCGCGCGGTGACCGGGCTGATCGGCAGCTGGTCGGGCGGCATTCGCGTCGCGGGCGAGGCGGTTCACGGCAAGGGACGCTCGCGCGCCTTCCACAAGACCGTGCAGATGGTGTTCCAGGACCCCTATGCCAGCCTGCATCCGCGCCATTCGGTCGACCGGGTGCTGTCGGAAACCCTGCATCTGCAAGGCATGACGGAAATCGACGCGCGCATCACCCGGCTGCTCGACTCGGTCGGGCTGGGGCGGGGGTTCCGCTTCCGTTATCCGCATCAACTCTCGGGCGGTCAGCGCCAGCGCGTGGCCATCGCGCGGGCGCTGGCGGCCGAGCCGCAACTTCTGTTGCTGGACGAGCCGACCAGCGCGCTGGACGTGTCTGTACAGGCCGAAATCCTGAACCTGCTTTCCGACCTGCGCCACGAGCGGGGGCTGACCTATCTGATGGTCAGTCACGATCTGGCGGTGGTCGCGCATATGTGCGAACGGCTGGCGGTGATGCGCGCGGGCCGCATCGCCGAAATCATGTCCGCCGAGGATCTGCGCGCCGGCCGCGCCAGTTCGGATTATGCGCGCGGGCTCTTGGCGGCCAGCACCAGCTATCGGCGCGACGCGGTACCCGTCCCAGCCCCGGTCACGGCCTAGGCCGGCAATTCGAGCCGCGCGCAAAGCCCGCCCGATCCGCCCCGCGCAAGATCCAGCCGGCCGCCATGCAGCGCCGCAAGATCGCTGACGATAGCCAGCCCCAGCCCGGTGCCGGGAGGCCCGCTTTCATCCAGACGCGTACCGCGCCTGAGGGCCTGGGCATAATCGGCCTCGGACATGCCGGGGCCGTCATCCTCGATCTCGACCCAAAGCCGGTTCGGACCCAAAGCCCCGGCCCGGACACGGATCCGCGTCCGGGCCCATTTCACCGCATTCTCGACCAGATTGCCGATCATCTCTTCGAGATCCTGACGCTCGCCGGCAAAGGCGATGCCGGGGGGCAGATCGGTTTCGACCCGCAGCCCGGATTCCGTCACCGGACGGTGTAGCACCAACATCACATCCTCAAGCACCGGCGCGATTTCGGTGCGGCTGCCCAAAAGCCCGGCGGCGCCGGAACTGCGCGCGCGGCGCAGATGCCAGCCGATCTGACGGTCCATGCGCGCGATCAGCGCATGCCCCGGATGATCCGGCGGCAGGCCATTGTCCAGCGCCGCCAGCGGCGTCTTGAGCGAATGCGCGAGGTTGCCGACATGCTCGCGGGTCCGCGCCAGCACCTTGCGGTTCTGCTCGATCAGGGCGTTGAGTTCATGCGCGACGGGGCGCAGCTCGGCCACGCGGGGCAGGGGCAGCGCCTCGGTCCGGCCGGCGCGGATGTCGCGGATGTCACGGCCCAGCCGGTCCAGACTGCGCAGACCCGCCGCCACCTGAAAAAGGCTGGCCAGCCCCAGCGCCAGCCCCAGCGCGATCAGCGAAAACATCAGCGGCCGGCGCAGCCGCGCCATGGCGGCATCGATCTCGGCCCCTGGCGCGGTCACCGTCACCGCCAGCGCCGCGTCGCTGTCGGGCAGGGTAAAGCCGTAATGGGTCACGCGCAGCGGCTCATCCGCCGGGCCGGTGCCCGGGCCGCCGGTGAAATTCCCCTCTGGCGGCCGCAGCACATTGTCAAAGAGCGAGGGCGATTTCGCCATCACCCGCCCATCCTGCGACAATTGCCAGAACCAGCCCGAAAGCGGGATCTGAAAGCGCGGATCGCTGGGCGCGGGCCCGGCCTCGAGCTGGCCCCGATCGCCGATCGTGGCCCCCGCGATCAGCGCATCGGCGACCGCCGCGGTTTCGGCGTCGAACCGGCCGGTGATGAAATCCTCAAGCAGGGTCGAGATCACCAGATAGCCCGCAACAAGCGCCATGCCCGTCAGCATCATCGCCAGCCCGATCAGCCGCGCCCGGATGGAATCGCGCGGCAGCTTCAAGCGGCGCTCCGCAGCACATAGCCTTCGCCGCGACGGGTCTCGATCAGGCCCTCGCCGATCTTTCGGCGCAGACGCCCGATGACCACCTCGATGGATTTGAAATCGCGGTCGGCGGCGGCATCGTAAAGATGATCCGACAGCTCGGTCCGGCTGACCACGCGGTTCTGGTGATGGATCAGATAGGCGAGGATGCGGGTTTCAAACCCGGTCAGCCGCAGGGCCAGCCCGTTGCGGGTGATAACGCCCAGCTGGCTGTCCAGTTGCAGCGGCCCCGCCTTGATCAGCGCCTGCGCATGGCCGGCCGCGCGCCGCACCAAGGTCTGGGCGCGGATCACCACCTCTTCCAGCCGAAAGGGCTTGACCGCATAGTCGTCGGCGCCGGCGCGAAAACCCGCCACCTTGTCGGTCCAGTCGCCGCGCGCCGTCAGGATCAGCACCGGCATGGTCACGCCCCCCTCGCGCCAGCGGGTCAGGACCTCGATCCCCGGCAGGCCCGGAAGGCCCAGATCCAGAATCGCCAGATCATAGGTTTCGGTCGCGCCCAGATATTCGCCCCGCACCCCGTCGCCGGCGATGTCACAGGCAAAACCCGCATCGCGCATGGCCGCGGCCAATTGACCGGCCAGATCGGGATCGTCCTCGACGATCAGGCAGCGCATGACAGGGCCTTCATGACAGGCATCCAGACAATGGGCATTCCGATAATGGGTATTCCGATAATGGGGCTTTCACAGCGGATTTCCTTTCTTGCGCGCCTTGGCCAGTCCGCGCCCGGCGACGTCCAGAAATGCGCCCGTCCGCGCATCCAGCCGGATGCGCAAAACATCGCGATCCGGCGTCAGCAGCCGAAGCTCCTGGACCAGCACCACCCCCCGTTCGCGTTCCCCGGGCAGGGGGCCCGTGAGCCGCGCCGCGATCACCCGGCCGTCAAAGCGCGCCAGCGCGATCTCGACCGCACGGCGCAGCGGCACGACGCGGAATTCCTCTGCCCCGGGCGGCAGGTCGGGGGGCAGAAACTCGCCCTCCCAATCCTGTTTGTGATCGTCATCGTCGTGGCCACGCCCGTCCCGATCCGCCGATGCGGGCGCAACCAGCATCAACAGCGAACACAGGATCAGCAAGGGCATGTGCAAACGGGCCATCACCGCTATTATCTATGCCGGCAATTCCAAACGAAAGCCAAATGGGTGATTGGCGTTTCGTTGGTTCGGGCGGGGCTATTTCCGATTCGCCAAGGACGCGGATCTGCGTCCAGAATGACGAACAAAGGAACCTGAAACATGAGCAGAACCTTGACCTCTCGGATCGCGCTTGGCGCGGTGTTGGCCATGCTGGCGGCGGCGCCGGTGCTGGCGCAGCAGGAAACCCCGGCGGCCCCCGCAGCCCCCGCGCAAAGCAGCCAGCAGCAGCCGGTGACGCTGCCCGAGGCATTGCAGGGCGCCGGGCTGACCGATGTGACCAGCAAGCCGATGCGGCGCGGCGACGGCACCCGGATCCAGGGCACCTTGCCCGACGGCAACAAGATCGACGCCATGCTGGATGCCAGCGGCGCCCTGCGCGGTCTGCGCAGCCAAAGCGAAGCGGCACTGCCGGCGGCGCTGACCGGGGGGCTGTTGCCGCAAGCCGTGCGCGACAATCCGATCTTTGGCGAACTGACCCAGTTGCAGGGCATCTTTGTCGGCGAACGGGGGATCAAGCTGGCCGGGATCGACGCCCAAAAGAACCGCGTTCACGCGGCCTTTGCGCCGGATGGCACGCTGGTGCGATTCGGGCGCGGCGATGACGAGGGGCGCGGCTTTGGCCGGGGCATGGACGGCGATCACGGCCATGACGGCAAGGGCCGGGGTGGCAAGCATGGCGACCGCGACGGCAAAAGGCGCGGCCATGACGATGACGATCACCGCCGGGGCGATCGGCGCGACGACAGCGCCCGCCAGCCCGTGGACGAGGCCGCGCTGCGGCAGACGCTGAGCGATGACGGCTATACCCGGATCGGCGCCATCGACCGCAATGGCCCGCGTCTTGCCGTCGAGGCCACCAATCCCGAGGGCGAGGCCGTCACGCTTGAGCTGACCGCCAAGGGCGAGCTGATGCGCGAGACGACGCGCTGAGCGGCCGTCCCGTTCCGTCTTCGATCGATCCCGGGCTGCGCAGAGGCACAGGCTTTGCGCAGCCCGCCTGCACGGATTTCGTCTTTCTCTCGGCAAGAGCCTGCCTTTCGCGGTGAAACCTCTTGCCTGATCGCCTTGGCAATGCGAAATCCCCTCGGAATTAAGGGGGTTTCCGACCCCTGCTGAGAGGTAGCCGATGCGTCGTCGCGAATTTGTCATATCTGCCGGTGCGGCCCTCAGCGCGGCCAGCGCGCTGTCGGCATCCATGGGGGCCGCGCTTGCGCAGGAAACCCCGCCGGCCACCTCATCCGAGACGCCGGCCCCGCAGGCCGAGACGCAGCCGCCCAAGCCCTTCGGCTTTGAGGATGTCGCCGCCATGGCGCGGGATCTGGCCGCGAAAGCCTATGAATATCGCGATGCCGAACTGGTCGGCACCTTTGGCGGGCTGAGCTATGACCAATATCGCGGCATCCGGTTCCGCCGCGACCGCGACCCCTGGGCGGGCAGCGGCGATTTCGCGCTGGACCTGTTGCCGCCGGGCGCGATCTTTCACGAGCCGGTCGATATCAGCCTGGTCGACAATGGCGTCGTGATCCCGGTGAAATTCGACCCCCATATGTTCGATTTCGACCCCGCGCATTTCCCCGAGGGCGTCGATTACGAGACATTGGGCGATATGGGCTGGTCCGGTTTTCGCATCCGCGCGCCGCTGAACCGCCCCGACGTCATGGACGAGGTCGCGGTCTTTCAGGGCGCGAGCTATTTCCGCGCCGTGGCGCGGGGCACGCTTTACGGCCTTTCCGCGCGCGGTCTGGCCATCGGCACGGGCAGCCCCGAGGGCGAGGAATTTCCCCTGTTCCGCGGCTTCTGGATCCACAAGCCGGGCGAAAGGGACCGTTCGGTCCTGATCCATGCGCTGCTCGACAGCCGGTCGGTTTCGGGTGCCTTCGAATTCCTGATCACCCCCGGCGCCGAGACGCTTTTTGACACCAAGGTCGCGCTGTTTCCGCGTCAGGACATGAGCAATGTGGGCATCGCGCCGCTGACCTCGATGTACTGGTTCGGACCGACCGACCGCTCGCGCGTCGACGATTACCGCTCGGCCGTGCATGACAGCGATGGCTTGCAGATGCTGACCGGCGGCGAACAGCGGCTGTGGCGGGTGCTGTCGGGGCATTCGACGCTGCAAAGCTCGGCCTTCATGGATACCGATCCGCTGGGCTTTGGTCTGGCGCAGCGCGCCCGCGATTTCGACAGCTATCAGGATGCCGAGGCGCGTTATGAACGCCGCCCCTCAGCCTGGATCGCGCCGCAGGACGGCTGGGGCAAGGGAACGGTCAACCTGATCGAAATCCCGGTCGAGAACGAGTTCAACGACAATATCGTCTCGTTCTGGCAGCCCGCCGAACCCCTGCGCGCCGGACAGCGCTATGACTTCAACTATGTTCTCAGCTTTGCCGCGGATCCGCCTGATAGCGCACCGATTTCGCGCGTTGTCGAAACCATGGCCGGGCAGGCGGTGAACAATTCCAGCGCCCGCAGCTATGTCGTCGATTTCGACCTGCGGCTGTTTGGCGCCGAGGATCCCGAACCGGTGATCCGCGCCTCTGCCGGGCGGATCGAACACGCCTATCTGTTGCGGCTGCCCGAACAGCGCCGGATGCGGCTTGCCTTTGATTACCTGCCCGAAGGCGCCAAGCTGGCCGATCTGTCGGCGGTGCTGAACGGCCCCGAAGGCCCGCTGAGCGAGACATGGATCGCGCGCTGGACCCGCGAGTGACGGCCATGCAGGGCGACAGCGAAAATAACGGCATCGGCCCGGCGACCGGAGCGGAAGACACGCGGCCGGTGGATTTGCCGCTGGCGGCGGACGATCTGTGGGAACGCGCCGATCTGGCCGCCTCGGCCGGTCCGGCAACCCCGCCCGAGGCGCCGCTGGAAATGCCCGAACAGGATTTCCGCGCCCGTCCGCCGCGCGGTCCCGATGCCGGCTGGCCCAGCCCCGGCACCATCGCGGCGCGGCTGATCGCCTTTGGCGGCGCCGGGCTGATCGCGTGGATCGGCTGGACGCAGATGGTGGCGGCCTTTGGCACCCAGATCACCTTTCTGCAATCGGTGCTGCTTGTCCTTTTCGTGCTGACTTTCACCTGGGTCGGGCTGAGCTTTTGTTCGATGCTGGCGGGTTTTCTGGCGCCGCGTCTGGTGACGCCCACGGGGCCGAACGATGCCCGCATCGCCGTCATCATGCCCGTCTATAACGAGGACGCATCGGTCACCGCCGGTCTTTTGGCGGCTCTGGCGCGCGATCTTTACCGCGTCGGTCTGGGCGAGCGGGCCGAGATTTTCGTGCTTTCGGACAGCCGCAAACCCGAGGCGGTGCTGTCCGAAATGGTCGCGATCAGCCGGTTGCGCGACATTTCCCCGGTCTCGGTCTGGTATCGCCGCCGCCGCGACAACAAGGGGCGCAAGGCCGGCAATGTCGCCGATTTCGTGCGCCGCTGGGGCGGGCGCTATGAACAGATGGTGGTGCTTGATGCCGACAGCATCGTGGGGGCGGCGACCATCAAGGCGCTGTCGGCGCGGATGCATGCCGATCCGGCGATCGGGCTGATCCAGACCATGCCGATGCTGGTCGGCGGCCAGACCATCTTTGCCCGCCTGACGCAGTTCGCCGGCCGCATCTATGGCCCCGCCATCGCGCGGGGCGTTGCCGCCTGGTCGGGCAATAGCGGCAATTTCTGGGGCCATAACGCCATCATCCGGGTCGATGCCTTTGCGCAATGCTGCGGCCTGCCGGACCTGCCGGGTAAAGCGCCCTTTGGTGGCGCCATTCTCAGCCATGATTTCGTCGAGGCGGCGCTGCTGCGCCGCGCCGGCTGGAAGGTGCGGCTGGATCACGACCTGCGCCAAAGTTTCGAGGGCAGCCCACCCACGCTGCTGGACATGGCCGTGCGCGAACGCCGCTGGGCACAGGGCAACCTGCAACATGCGCGGCTGATCTTTTCGCGCGGCTTCGCCTGGATCAGCCGGGTGCATTTCGTCATCGGCATGCTGGGTTTCCTGATGTCGCCGCTGTGGCTGGCGATGATTCTGGTAGGGCTGACCTTGTCGGCCAACGTACTGCTGTCGCGGCCCGATTATTTCCCGCAGACCTATCAGCTGTTCCCGAACTGGCCGACCTTTGACCCGGTGCGGATGCTGTGGCTGTTCGTGGCCGCCATGGCTTTTCTGCTTTTGCCGAAATTCATCGCGACCTTCCGCGCCTGGCTGCGGCCGCTGGCGGCGGATTCGGGGGGCAAGGTGCGGGTTCTGGCCTCGGCCCTGTTCGAAATCGTGCTGTCGGCGCTGATCGCGCCGGTGCAGATGCTGATCCAGACCCGCCAGATCTATGAGATTTTCAGCGGCCGCGATTCCGGCTGGGAGGCGCAGGTCCGCGCCGGCCAGATGCCGCCCTGGGGGGTGGTGCTGCGTCGGCATGCGCTGCATGTCGTGCTGGGCCTAGGGACGCTGATCGTGCTGGCGGTGCTGGCGCCCTGGCAGCTGGTCTGGCTGTCGCCGATCCTCGCCGGGCTGATCCTGTCGCCGATGACCTCGCGCTGGTCGGCAAGTCCGGTTTTCGGCCGCTGGGCGCGCCGGCAGGGCTTGTTGGTCACCCCCGAGGAACGAAGCCCGCCCGAGATCCTGACCGCCGCCAATGCGCTGAGCTTTCGCATCGCGGCGACGCTTCCGGGCAATGGCTCGGGGCTGGCGCGGCTGGGGCATGACCCGGCGCTGCGCGCGCGCGTCGCCGCGCTTTTGCCGCAGGAACAGCAGGTTCCGGTCGCCGCCCGCCTTGACGCGATTTCCGCCGAGGCCAAGATCGCCCATGCCCATAATCAGGCCGAGGCGCTTGACTATCTGTCCACGGCGGAAAAACTGGCATTGACCGAAAACCGTCACCTGATCGAGGCGTTTGCGAAGCTGGGCCGATGAAACGCATTGCGGCACTGGATATGCTGCGCGGATACGCGCTGGTCTGCATCATGCTGGACCATATGCCGATCAGCGTGCTGCGCAATCTGACGCTGTCGAATTTCGCGGTCTTTGACGCGGCCGAACTTTTCGTGCTGTTGTCGGGCTTTCTGGTCGGCATGGTCTGGATCAAGATCGAGGCCCGCGATGGCCGCTGGGCCGCGCAGAAGCGGTTTCTGAAACGCGCCTTGCAGGTCTGGCTTGCGCTGATCATCGGCTCGCTGGTGCTGGCGCTCTTGTCGGCGCTGCTGTTCGAATTGCAGCTGAACCATACGGCGGTCTGGTTCCAGTATTCGCGCTGGATCCTTGAGCATCCGCTGGGCTATCTGGCGACGGTCGCGCTGATGTGGATGCAGCCGAACCTGATGGATGTGCTGGCGCTTTATGTGCTGTTGATCGCGACGGCGCCGGTCACCGTGCCGTTTCTCTTGCGCTATCCCTGGGCGGCCTTGGCGCTGTCGCTGCTGATCTGGTATTTCGCCGAGCCGCTGAACGCGCTGGTCCCGAACCAGCGTCCCGGGCCGGGATTGCTGTTCAATCCGTTCGGCTGGCAGCTTTTGTTCTTTGTCGGCGTGGCGATGGGGGCGTTCCGCGACCGGCTGATGCCGGTGCTGATGCGCCGCAGCCGGCTTTTGACCTGCGTTTCCGCCGCGATCCTGATTTTCAGCCTGACCATCGTCATCACCTGGAAGATCGGCCCGGCGGCCAAACCCTTTGCCCAGTTCCTGCGCCAGTTTCACGGCCCGATCGACAAATGGTCGCTGGACGGGCTGCGGCTGATCTCGATCCTGGCGGCCAGCTGGATCGTCGCGGTGCCGCTTGCACGGCCCTTTGCCTGGATGGCGGCGACCCGCCCGGGCGAGGCCTTGGCGGAAATCGGGCGCGGCGGGCTGTTTTCCTTTGTCACCTGCGTGCTCTTGTCCATCTGGGGCGATGCGATGGCGATGACCGCGCCGCCGGGGGGCTGGGGCTTCGCGCTGCGGATCGGGATCGACATCTGGGTGACGGTGGCGCTTTGGGCGGCTGCGGCGGTCTGGATGCGGCGCGAGACATGGATCGCCATCCTGCGCGCCCGCTGGGCGGGCCTTTAGAGAGCGCGCCGGCGGCGGCGATGGGGCAGGCGGCTCTTGCCCCGCCCCGGCATCCCGGTCTAGCTGATTGCCGACAAGTGACGGAGCAGACATGAAATCGGATATCGAGATCGCGCGTGCAGCCCACAAGCAGCCCATCTCCGACATAGCCGCCCGGCTGGGTCTGGGGGCGGCCGATATCCTGCCCTATGGCCATGACAAGGCCAAGATCACCCATGACGCCATTCGCGCGCAGGCCGACCGTCCGCAGGGCCGTCTGATCCTTGTCACCGCGATCAACCCGACCCCCGCGGGCGAGGGCAAGACCACGACCACCGTCGGGCTGGGCGACGGACTGAACCGGATCGGCGCGCGCGCCACCGTCTGTATCCGCGAGGCCTCGCTTGGGCCGAATTTCGGCATGAAGGGGGGCGCGGCCGGTGGCGGCATGGCCCAGATCGTGCCGATGGAGGACATGAACCTGCATTTCACCGGCGATTTCCACGCCGTGACCAGCGCCCATAACCTGTTGGCGGCGATGATCGACAACCACATCCATTGGGGCAATGAATTGCGGATCGACCCGCGCCGGGTGACATGGCGGCGGGTGATGGACATGAACGACCGCGCGCTGCGCCAGAACGTGATCGCGCTTGGCGGCCCGGCCAATGGCGTGCCGCGCGAAAGCGGCTTTGACATCACCGTGGCCTCCGAGGTGATGGCGATCCTGTGCCTGGCCTCGGATCTGGCGGATCTTCAGGCGCGGCTGGGCCGGATCGTGATCGGCCAGAATGCCGACCGCCAGCCAGTGACCGCCCGCGATATCGGCGCCGATGGCGCGATGACGGTACTGTTGCGCGATGCCTTGCAGCCCAATCTGGTGCAGACGCTGGAAAACAACCCGGCGCTGGTCCATGGCGGGCCTTTTGCCAATATCGCCCATGGCTGCAATTCGGTCATCGCCACGCGGACGGCGCTGGCGCTGTCGGATTATGTGGTGACCGAGGCCGGGTTCGGCGCCGATCTGGGGGCGGAAAAGTTTCTGGACATCAAGTGCCGGCTGGCCGGGCTGTCGCCGGATGCGGTGGTGGTGGTCGCGACGGTGCGCGCGCTGAAGATGAATGGCGGCGTCGCCCGCGCCGATCTGGGCGCCGAGAATGTCGAGGCCCTGCGCGCCGGTTGCGCCAATCTGGGCCGCCATATCGAAAACATGCGCGGCTATGGCCTGCCGGTGGTGGTGGCGATCAACCATTTCACCACCGACACCGAGGCCGAGATCGCCGCGCTGCATGATTACTGTCGCGCGCATGGCGTCGAGGCCGTGCTGTGCCGTCACTGGGAACTGGGCGGGGCGGGGGCCGAGGATCTGGCCCGCACGGTTGTCGCCATGACCGCCGAACGCGGCGCCTATACGCCGCTTTACCCGGACGAAATGCCGCTTTGGGACAAGATCGAGACGATCTGCAAGCGCATCTATCGCGCCGCGCGGGTCGATGCCGCGCCGGGCGTGCGCGCCCGGCTTGAGGAATGGCAGGCCGCCGGGCATGGCCATCTGCCGGTCTGTATCGCCAAGACGCAATATTCCTTTTCCGCCGATCCCGCCGCGCTTGGCGCCCCCGAGGGCTTTGCCATTCCGCTGCGCGAGGTGCGGCTGGCCGCCGGCGCGGGCTTTGTTGTCGCAATCTGTGGCGATATCATGACCATGCCCGGCCTGCCGCGCGAGCCGGCGGCGCTGCGCATCGGGCTGGATGCCGAGGGTCAGGTGCAGGGGCTGTTCTAGGATGCGGGCGGGTTTGCCGGTCACGGTTCCGGGAATGACGGTCGGGCTGTTGGGCGGGTCCTTCGATCCGGCCCATGACGGCCATGTCCATATCACCGAAATGGCGCTCAGGCGTTTCGGGCTGGACCGGGTCTGGTGGCTGGTCACGCCGGGCAACCCCCTCAAGGCGCATGGGCCGGCGCCGCTGAGCGAACGCATCGCACAGGCGCGCACCATCATGCGCGATCCGCGCGTGACCATCACCGATATCGAGGCGCGGCTGGGCACCCGCATGACCAGCGACACCATCGCCGCCTTGCAGCGGCTTTATCCGCGGGTGCGGTTCGTCTGGCTCATGGGGGCGGACAATATGGTGCAATTCGACCGCTGGGACAGTTGGCACGAGATTGCGGCCCGCGTCCCGATCGGTATTATCGCGCGGCCGGGCTGGCGCATGCCGGCACGCTTTTCGCGCGCGGCGCGGATCTTGTGGCGCGCGCGCCAGCCCGAGGCCCAGGCCCGGCAGCTGGCAGACATGCAACCGCCGGCCTGGGTGATGATCAACGTGCCGCTCAACAAACAAAGCTCAAGCGCGATCCGGGCAAGACTGAAAAGGGCAAGAACATGAACATGCTGTCACGCCGGGGTTTCATGGCGGGGCTTGGCCTTGCGACGGTCGTGCCAAGCCTGACCCGCGCCCAGACGCAGGTACCGACCGGGGCAGGGACCGGAATCGCGGCAGGGGTCGCAGAGGACCCGACACTGCCCCGGATCGACGGGACCATCGCCTATACCGTCATCGACCCGGCCACCGGCACGGTTCTGGCCCAGCATCTGGGCGATATGCCCTTCGCGCCCGCCAGCACGCTGAAAACCATCACCGCGCTTTACGCGCTGGACCGGCTCGGGCCGGATCGTCGCTTTTCGACGCGGGTGATCCGCGCCGGAAACACGCTGATCCTTGCCGGCGGCGGCGATCCGGTGCTGGACAGCGACGCGCTGGCCGATCTGGCGGCGCGCGTGGCCGAGGACGAGCTGCAATCGGGCCGGCCCGCGCCCACCAGCTTTATGGTCTGGGGCGGCGCCCTGCCGCGCATCGAACAGCTTGATCCCCAGCAGGCGACACATCTGCCCTATAACCCGACGGTTTCGGGGATGATCCTGAATTTCAACCGGGTGCATCTTGGCTGGCAGCGGGGCGAAAAGGGGCATCAGCTGTCCTTGCAGGCGCGTGGGGCGCGGGTCTCGCCGCAGGCCTATACGGTGGCGATTTCGGCGGTGGATCGCAGGCTGCCGCTGTTTTCCTATGACGGCGCGGCCAAGCTGGAAAGCTGGACGGTCGCGCGCGGCGCGCTGGGGCGGTCGGGCAGCCGCTGGTTGCCGGTCCGCCGTCCCGAGCTTTATGCCGGCGACGTCTTTCAGACGCTGTGCCGCGCCAAGGGGCTGGTGCTGCCGGCGCCGGGGGTGATCGAGATTATGCCCGAGGGCGAGGAAATCGCCCGCCACGACAGCCCGCCCCTGCGCGAGATCGTGACCGGCATGATGGAATATTCCACCAACCTGACCGCCGAGGTGATCGGGCTGGCCGCCAGCGGCGCGTCCGATATCCCCACCTCGGCCCGGGCGATGGAGGATTGGCTGCGCGGTCATGGGGTTGGCGGCGGCTATGCGTTCCACGATCATTCGGGGCTGGCGGCGGCCAATGTGATGACCAGCGCCGCGATGGCGCATGCGATCGCGATGCTGGGCGGTGCCGGCGATCTGCGCGGCACGATGAAGCAGATCCCCCTGCGCGACGGGCGCGGCAAGCGCATCGAAAGCCCGATCCGCGTCGAGGCCAAGACCGGGACGCTGAACTTTGTCTCGAACCTTGCGGGATATGCGCAGAAGGCGGCGGGCCGCAGCCTGGTCTTTGCCATTTTCGAGATCGATCCGGCGCGGATGGAGGCCACGCGCGGCCAGGAACTTCCCGAGGGGGTGATCGGCTGGACCAAGCGCGCCAAGGCGGTGCAGCAGGAAATGATCGAGGGCTGGTTCGCGCGCGGGCTGGATATCTATCAGGTGCCGGGGCTGAACGGCCTGCCCGAAAACGCGCCCGAACGCGCCCTGTTGCAGCCGTCCGAGGCCGCGCCCTATCAGATCGATCCCAAGCTATTGCCGGGAACGGGGATCTTTCGCTGATCCCGCGCGGGATAGGGGCGCGACGCTATAATGCGCGGTGCCGGGCGCGGGCGGCGAATTCGATGGCGCCAGCATGCAGGCGCTCGATCTCAAGCTGATCGCGGATTTCGGCCAGCATTTCGGTCTCGATGATGCCGGCGCGCCCGTCCGAGGCCGCGACATCGCAGGCCAGCACATAGGCGGTGTCGTAAAGCCGTTCCGGCAGCGCGTCGCGCACCAGCCCGAACAGCGCATCCAGCCCGTCCTCTTCCTCGAACAGCGTGATCACCGTCTGGGACACCGCGCGCATGCGGTCGATATCGTAATCGGCAAAGACCGGCGTATGATTCACCGCGCGTTCGATCGCCAGCAATTCGGCGGTGCGCAGATTCTGATCCGAGGCCGAAACCGCCACCATGATCGCGACCAGCGCGTCGCAGGGCGAGAATGAGGGCAGGTTGTCGGTCATGGCTGTGCTCCGTGGTTGTCAGGGTAATTATTGACCATTCCGCGTGGTTTCAATACGGGGAAATTCTCAAGAACGGAGATCCGAGATGACCGCCCTGCGTGACGCCGCGATGAAATCCAAGGCCTGGCCCTTTGAAGAGGCCCGCCGCGTGCTGAAACGCTATGAGAAGAAGGATCCCGAAAAAGGCTATGTCCTGTTCGAGACCGGCTATGGTCCCTCGGGTCTGCCCCATATCGGCACCTTTGGCGAGGTGGCGCGCACGACGATGATCCGCCGCGCCTTTGAGATGATCTCGGACATTCCGACGCGGCTGTTCTGTTTCTCGGACGATCTGGACGGGATGCGCAAGGTGCCCGACAACGTGCCGCAGACCGAGATGCTGCGCGAGCATCTGCAAGAGCCGCTGACCACCGTGCCCGATCCGTTCGGCGAATATCCCAGCTTTGGCGCCCATAACAACGCCATGCTGCGCCGCTTTCTGGATACGTTCGGGTTCGAATATGAATTCATCAGCGCGACCGAATTCTACAGATCCGGTCAGTTCGATCCGACCCTGCTTTTGGCCGCCGAACGCTATGACGCGATCATGGAGGTGATGCTGGCATCCCTGCGCGAGGAACGCCAGCAGACCTATTCCTGTTTCCTGCCGATCAGCCCGAAAACCGGCCGCGTGCTTTATGTGCCGATCAAGCATGTCGATGCCAAGGCCGGCACCATCACCTTTGACGAGGACGGGGTGGAAACCACGCTGCCGGTCACGGGCGGGCATGTGAAACTGCAATGGAAGCCCGATTTCGGCGCCCGCTGGGCGGCGCTCGACGTCGACTTTGAGATGTATGGCAAGGATCACAGCACCAATACGCCGATCTATGACGGCATCTGTGAAATTCTGGGCGGGCGCAAGCCCGAGCATTTCAGCTATGAGCTGTTCCTGGATCAACACGGGCAAAAGATTTCGAAATCAAAGGGTAACGGGCTTTCCATCGACGAATGGCTGACCTATGCGGCCACCGAAAGCCTGTCCTATTTCATGTATCAAAAGCCCAAGACCGCCAAGCGGATGTATTTCGACGTCATCCCGAAGGCGGTGGATGAATACCACCAGCAGCTGCGCGCCTATCCCGACCAGACCCCGGAACAGCAATTCGCCAATCCGGTCTGGCATATTCATGGCGGCGATGTGCCGGCATCCGACATGGTGGTGCCGTTCCAGATGCTGCTGAACCTGGCCTCGGTCGCGGGGGCCAAGGACAAGACCGGGCTTTGGGGCTTTATCCGCCGCTATGCGCCCGAGGCCAGCCCCGAAACCCATCCGACGCTGGATCAGGCGGCCGAATTCGCCGTGCGCTATTTCAACGACTTCGTGGCGCCGACCCGCGTGTTCCGCGCCCCGACCGATGTCGAGCGCCGCGCGCTTGAGGATCTGGCCGGCCGTCTGGCCGCATGGGATCAGCCGGCGGATGCCGAAGCCTTGCAGACCATGGTCTTTGCCATTGGCCGCGATCATGGTTTCGAGCCGATGAAGGATTGGTTCCAGGCGCTGTATCAGGTGCTGCTGGGCGCCGATCAGGGGCCGCGTTTCGGTGGCTTCATCGCGCTTTACGGTGTCGACGAAACCCGCGCGCTGATCGAGCGCGCCCTGGCGGGCGAGCTGGTTTCCGAACCCGCGAACTAGGCCCGGGTGTTGCGCGTGCGGCCGTTGCCGCGCGCGCATGGTTAACAGTCGGTTAACGCGACATTGCCAAATTCCTGACAGAGCGCGCGGGGATCTTTCCCGCTTGATCTGCATGAGGGAGAATTTGGTATGACCATCGCGATTATTGGCAGTCAGGCACTGATGCCGGCACCGTTCCAGTCTGGGCTGAACCTGTGGTCCCAGACGGATGGCACGGCGGGATCGCCGACCTGGTCGGGGGCCTCGAACGCCGCCATCGTTCCGGCGGATGAGGATTTCGGCGCTTGCCTTGAAATCCTGAAACAGCAGGCGGTGACCTCGGTCCGCTATATGCGGCGCACGCCGATGAATCCGGGCAACTATCTGCGCATTTCGACCCGCGTCAAGGCGATCGCGGGCAACCTGCCGCAGGTGCGCATCGCGGCCTATGCCGCCAATGCCAGCGGCAACAACATCGCCGGCGTCACCCAGGTCGGCCCGGTCGTCACCCTTCCCGGCTATGGCCAGGTGGCCGAGGTTTCGGCGATTGTCGGCAGCGGCCGGCGCGACGGCGTCGACATGGCCTGGGGCCGCGATGCGGCCTTCGGTTATTTCGGGATCGACCTGATCGGCGACAATTTCGGCTCGATCCGCATCGAAAACATCGTGATCGAGGACGTGACGGCCGCCTTTTTGCCCGGCATGCTGGATTGGGTCGATGTGCGCGATTTCGGGGCCGTCGGCAATGGCGTGACCGATGATCGCGGCGCCTTCATCGCCGCCAATGCGGCGGCCGGCGGTGGCGAGGTTCTGGTCCCCGAGGGCACCTATTACATCGGCGGCGATCTGAGCATGAGCGCGCCGGTGCGGTTCGTCGGCACGCTGAAGATGCCGCGCAACGCCCGTCTGGCGCTGTTGGGGCGGTTCGATTACCCGACCTATGCCGATGCGTTCGGCGACGAGACCGAGGGCATGAAGCGCGCGCTTCAGGCGCTGCTGGGCTATACCGATCACGGCTCGCTGGATCTGTGCGGCCGCACCATCAACCTGACCGAGCCGATCACCATCGAGGATGCGGCCCCCGGTCTGGACAGTTTCGCCAACCGCCGTGTCATCACCAACGGCCAGTTCAACCTGGTTGCGGGCGCGGCCTGGCAAAGCCGTTCGGTCACCTCGGCGGGGACCTATGATCCGAACCAGTCGGTGACGCTGAGCGCGGTCGGCAATGTCGCCAATATCGAGATCGGTTCGCGCATCAGCGGCACCGGCGTCGGCCGCGAGGTCTATGTCCTTGACCGCAACATCGCCGCGCGCACACTGACCCTGTCGCAGCCCTTCTATGGCGGGGCGGGCACGCGCAGCTATACCTTTACCCGCGACCGCTATGCCTTTGACTTTTCGGGGATGAGCCATCTGAGCCGGCTGAATTTCGACGATGTCGAATTCCTGCTCAACGGCGTCGGCAGCGGTGTCATGCTGCCCAAGACCGGGGCGCTGAACGGGTTCCGCGACTGTTACTTTACCCATCCCAAGGATCGCGGGATCACCTCGATCGGCAGCGGCTGTCAGGGGATGACGGTGGATCGCTGTGAATTCCTGTCCAACGAGCTGACGGATCTGGCGCAGAACCGCACCTCGGTCGCGATCAACATCAACAACAACGACACCAAGATCCGCCACAACCGCTTTAACCGTTTCGGCCATTTCATGGTCGCGAATGGCGGCGGCCACATCATCGAGGGCAACCACTGGTTCCAGGGCGACAATGCCCAGAACGGCGTCCGCTTTGGCGGGCTGGTGCTGACGCGCACCAATGTGCAGGTGAACGTCACCGGGAACTATGTCGACAACTGCTCGATCGAATGGACGAACGAACACGATCCCAAGCCGGATTTCGAAGGCAGCGAATATTCCTTTGGCGGGCTGACCATCACCGGCAACACCTTCCTTGCCTCGAACACGACGCTGGGCTTCAACTGGATCGTGATCAAGCCTTATGGCGCGGGCCATTTCATCCACGGACTTGCGGTCATGGGCAACGTGTTCAAATCGCTCTATAACAAGATCGCGCGCGTCGAAAAGGTCGATACCACCTTTGCCGATCTGGACTATCAGCGGATGCGCAACGTCCAGTTCCAGGGCAATATGTTCAACGGCGTGAATGCCTATGTCGCGAACCCGGTCGACCTGACCTTTACCCAGACGACGCCCGCGGCCCGCTGGCTGCCGCCGGTCAATGCCGGACTGCCCTTCAACGGCTGGGCCAAGAACGTCGAGTCGGTGCTGGCGCGAAGCGCGATCACCAATTCGGCCGGGGCGCGGATCACGGACATGCCCTGGGTGCAGACCCAGCTGGGCAGCGGCAGGCGCCAGATCGGGATCAACTGGAGCACCCCGGTCAAGGGCACGGTCAGCTATCGCGTGCGCATGGACAACCCGGACTGATCCGGGCGGGAACGACCCCGTTCCGCGACAAGCCATCACCCCCGGCGGTCAATCCGCCGGGGGTTTCAGCATGTCCTGCGCCGTCAGCCGATAGGCGCGCCCGAAACCGGCATTCAGCAGGCCCGAAAGCGGCGTGATCCGCCAGAACCGGAAATCGGGCAGGTCGATATAGACCTGTGCCTTGGGATCCTGCGCAAGCCAGCGCGCGCGGCGCGCCGGATCCGCCGCGACCGGCGCGGCCCGACCGATCAGCGACAGCCGGGCATGGGTCATGGCATCGCCGCGCGGCGCAGGCTCGGCCGCGATCAACAGCCCGGCGCGCGGATCGGCCGCCAGCGCGCGGCTATGCGCCGCCAGCCCCGACAACAGCGCCAGCGGCGCGCCATCGGCATCGGGCTGAACCGCGATCCGGGTCACGAGCGGCGCGCCGGTTTCGGGGTCCAGCGTGCCAAGGCTGGCATGACGCATGGCCCCCAGCAATTGCCGCGCCAGCGCGCGCGCCTCGTCATCGGTCGGGCGAAAGGGATCGGGGGGCATGGGACCTCATGCGGGCTGGTCTTTGCGCCGCATTTTGCCCCTGCGCGCGGGGAAAGCTCAAGCCGGCTGACATTTCTGTGAACTTTTTACAAATAGCGCTATCATCTAGTCAATTATTTTACAAATTTATCGTTGTGAAAAAAAGGTTTACGCGAAATACGGAGTTGTATTAACCTATCCTCCAAGGTGATTTCAGGCATTGCGCGCCGTGCCGGCAAAAACGCGCGGATGCCCATGTCGACACCATATCGCGAGTAGAAGGAGGCCAGCCATGTCCGTTGAAAACCTTGCCAAACATCCCATTCCGCCCGGCTTCGACAAGGCCCATGTCCAGCCCGCCGATTACACCCGGCTTTATGAGGAATCGATCCGCGATCCCGAAGGGTTCTGGCGCCGCGAGGGCAAGCGGCTGGACTGGATCGAGCCCTATTCCAAGGTCAAGAACACCGATTTCACCATGGGCAAGGTCTCGATCAAATGGTTCGAGGATGGCGTGCTGAACGCCAGCGTGAACTGCGTCGACCGGCATCTGCCGACCCGCGCGAACCAGACCGCGATCATCTTTGAACCCGACGATCCGAACGCGCCCGCCCGCCACATCACCTATGCCGAGCTGTCGGAAAAGGTGAACCGGATGGCCAATGTCCTGTTGTCGCAGGGCGTCATGCGTGGCGACCGGGTGGTGATCTATCTGCCGATGATCCCCGAGGCGGCCTATGCGATGCTGGCCTGCGCGCGGATCGGGGCGATCCATTCCATCGTCTTTGCCGGCTTTTCGCCCGATGCGCTGGCCAACCGCATCAACGATTCCGGCGCGAAACTGGTCATCACCGCCGATACCGCGCCGCGCGGCGGCCGGCGCACGGCGTTGAAATCCAATGCCGATGCGGCGCTTTTGCATTGCTCGGACCGGGTGCGCTGTCTGGTCGTCAAGCATACGGGCGATCAGACCACCTGGGTCGATGGCCGCGATGTCGATGTGCTGGCGATGATGGACCAGGTCAGCCCCGATTGCCCGCCGCGCCCGATGAGCGCCGAAGATCCGCTGTTCATTCTTTACACCAGCGGCTCGACCGGCAAGCCCAAGGGCGTCGTGCATACGACAGGCGGCTATCTGGCCTATGCGGCGATGACCCATGAGATGGTCTTTGACTACAAGGACGGCGATGTCTTCTGGTGCACGGCGGATGTGGGCTGGGTCACCGGTCACAGCTATATCGTCTATGGCCCGCTGGCCAATGGCGCCACCACGCTGATGTTCGAGGGCGTGCCGACCTGGCCGGATGCCGGGCGGTTCTGGGCGGTCTGCGACAAGCACAAGGTCAACCAGTTCTATACCGCGCCCACCGCCATCCGCGCGCTGATGGGGCAGGGGCCGGAATGGGTCGAGAAATACGACCTTTCCAGCCTGCGCGTTCTTGGCACGGTCGGCGAGCCGATCAACCCCGAGGCCTGGAACTGGTATGACAAATATGTCGGCAAGGGCCGCTGCCCGATCGTCGACACCTGGTGGCAGACCGAAACCGGCGGCCACATGATCACCTCGCTGCCCGGCGCGATCGAGGCCAAGCCCGGCTCGGCCACGCTGCCGTTCTTTGGCGTCAAGCCGGTGGTGCTGGATGCCCAGACGGGCGTCCCCGAAACCGGCAACGGCGTCGAGGGGGTGCTTTGCATCGCCGACAGCTGGCCGGGGCAGATGCGCACCGTCTGGGGCGATCACGAGCGTTTCATGGAGACCTATTTCCAGCAATATCCCGGCTATTACTTTACCGGCGACGGCTGTCGCCGCGATGAGGACGGCTATTACTGGATCACCGGCCGCGTCGATGACGTGATCAACGTCTCGGGCCACCGCATGGGCACGGCCGAGGTGGAATCGGCGCTGGTCGCCCATCCCAAGGTCGCCGAGGCCGCGGTCGTGGGCTATCCGCACGCGCTCAAGGGGCAGGGCATCTATGCCTATGTCACGCTGATGAACGACATTCCTGCCAGCGACGAGCTGCGCAAGGAACTTGAGACCTGGGTCAGGACCGAGATCGGTCCCATCGCCAAGCCCGACCTGATCCAGTGGGCACCGGGTCTGCCCAAGACCCGCTCGGGCAAGATCATGCGCCGCATCCTGCGCAAGATCGCCGAAGACGATTTCGGTGCCCTGGGCGATACCTCGACGCTGGCCGATCCCGGCGTCGTCGACGACCTGATCGCCAACCGCATGAACCGGAGCTGAACCCGGTCCGGCGTTCTCGTGCGCGCGGGCATCCCGTCCGCGCGGTCCAACAGGAGCCAATGAACATAAATGGCAGTTACCGAAGCACATGATGTCGACCGCTCGCGGCCGATGACGCGCGAGGAGAAGAAGGTCATCCTCGCGTCGTCGCTGGGCACCGTTTTCGAATGGTATGATTTCTACCTTTACGGATCGCTGGCCGCGATCATCGGGGCCCAGTTCTTCACCTCGTTCCCGGAAGCGACGCGGAACGTATTCGCCCTGCTGGCATTTGCCGCGGGCTTTATCGTGCGCCCCTTTGGCGCGCTTGTCTTCGGTTCGCTCGGCGATCTTGTCGGGCGGAAATACACCTTCCTGATGACCATCCTGATCATGGGCATGTCCACCTTCATCGTCGGTCTTTTGCCGGGCTATGAAAGCTGGGGTGTTGCCGCGCCGATCATTCTGATCGTGCTGCGCATGTTGCAGGGGCTGGCGCTTGGCGGCGAATATGGCGGGGCGGCGACCTATGTCGCGGAACACGCGCCGATGAATCGCCGGGGCTATTACACCAGCTGGATCCAGACCACGGCGACCATGGGCCTGCTCTTGTCGCTGGTCATCATCCTGTTGGTGCAATCCTATGTGAACGGCAATTACGACCCGGTGCCGCAATTCTCGAACGGCGAGCCGCTTCTGGGCCCCGATGGCGCCCAGGTCATGCTTGAACCCTTCAAGGCATGGGGCTGGCGCATTCCGTTCCTGGGCTCGATCTTCCTTCTGGGCATCTCGCTTTATATCCGCCTGCAAATGGAAGAAAGCCCGGCCTTCAAGCACATGAAGGAAGAGGGCACCCAGTCCAAGGCACCGCTGAAAGAGGCCTTTGGCCAGTGGAAGAACGCCAAGATCGCGCTGATCGCGCTTTTCGGTCTGGTCGCGGGACAGGCGGTGGTCTGGTATTCGGGCCAGTTCTATGCGCTCTTCTTCATCAACAACGTGGTGAAACTTGATCAGTTCACCTCGAACGTGCTGGTGGCATGGTCGCTGATCCTCGGCACCGCCGGTTTCGTGTTCTTCGGCTCGCTTTCGGACCGGATCGGGCGCAAGCCGATCATCCTGGCCGGTTGCGCGCTGGCCGCGCTGACCTATTTCCCGGTCTTCAAGGCGATCACCGAAACCGCGAACCCGGCGCTGGCCCAGGCTCAGGCCAATACCCAGGTCACCGTGACCGCCGATCCCGCGACCTGCTCGTTCCAGTTCAACCCGACGGGCACGGCCAAGTTCACCTCGTCCTGCGACGTCGCAAAGGCGATGCTAGCGAAGTCGTCGGTGAACTATACCTCGGTCGACGCGCCCGCAGGCAGCCCGACGCATGTCAGCATCGCAGGGACCGAAATCCCGGTCTATGACGGCACGCTGGGCGGCGATGAGCTGAAGGCCGCCAAGGCCGCCTATGAGAAATCGGTGAACGACGCGCTGATGGCCGCCGGTTATCCGATCGATCCCAAAACCAACACGACCGTCGCCAAGGCGGACAATTTCTTCGACATCTTCAATGGCCAGAACTTCAAGCTGGTCCTGCTGATGACCTATCTGATCGTGCTGGTCACGATGGTTTATGGCCCGATGGCCGCGGCACTGGTCGAGATGTTCCCGACCCGCATCCGCTATTCCGGCATGTCGCTGCCTTACCATATCGGCAACGGCTGGTTCGGGGGGCTGTTGCCCGCGACGGCCTTCGCGATCTCGGCGCAGTCCGGCAATATCTATGCGGGGCTGTGGTATGCGATCGTGGTCGCGGCGGCGACCGTGGTGATCGGGCTGATCTTCGTGCCCAATAATGGCTATCGGCGCAGCCTGTTCGGCGACGATCCCGGCCATGAGATGCACCGCTCGGGTTATCAGGACGCACCGCCCTCGAAGGGTTGGTGAACAGAGCACTGGCCCCGGCGCACCAAGCGCCGGGGCCTTTTGGGCTTGCCCGTCCCTGCCGTCGGGACCGGGCGCGGCGAACAAACATGACGGCAGCTTATGACTGTAGAGGAGGACGAAGGACATGAGCGACAAACAGGCCTCAAACGCCTATTGGCGGGCCAATGTCAGGATCATCTGGATTTGCATGGCGATCTGGGCGCTGGTTTCTTACGGGTTTGGCATCCTGTTGCGGCCGATGATTTCGGGGATCAAGGTGGGGGGATCGGATCTGGGCTTCTGGTTTGCCCAACAGGGATCGATCCTGACTTTCATCGTGCTGATTTTCGTTTACGCGGCATGGATGAACCGGCTGGACCGCGAACATGGCGTCGAGGAGTAAGCCATGGACCAGTTTACGCTGAACCTGATCTTCATCGGCGCGTCCTTCGCGCTTTATTTCGGCATCGCGATCTGGGCCCGCGCCGGCTCGACCGCGGAATTCTATGCCGCCAATCGCGGCGTGCATCCGGTGATGAACGGCATGGCCACCGCCGCCGACTGGATGTCGGCGGCAAGCTTCATCTCGATGGCCGGGCTGATCGCCTTCACCGGCTATGACAATTCGACCTATCTGATGGGCTGGACCGGGGGTTATGTGCTTCTGGCCATGCTGCTTGCGCCCTATCTGCGCAAGTTCGGCAAATTCACCGTGCCCGAATTCATCGGCGACCGCTTTTATTCCAAGACCGCGCGCATCATCGGCGTGATCTGTCTGCTGATCATCTCGATCACATATGTGATCGGCCAGATGGAGGGGGTGGGTATCACCTTCGCCCGCTATCTCGAGGTGAGCAAGGAAACCGGTCTCTGGATCGGGGCGGCAGTGGTTTTCGCCTATGCGGTTCTGGGCGGCATGAAGGGCGTGACCTATACGCAGGTCGCGCAATATATCGTGCTGATCATCGCCTATACGATCCCGGCGATCTTTATCTCGCTGGCGCTGACCAGCAACTTCCTGCCGCAGTTGGGCCTGTTTGGCAGCCATGACGGCTCGGGGATGGAATTCCTGACCAAGCTGGATCAGGTCGTCACCGATCTGGGCTTCAAGGCCTATACCGAACATAACGGCTCGACGCTGAACATGGTGCTGTTCACGCTGGCGCTGATGATCGGGACGGCGGGGCTGCCGCATGTGATCATCCGCTTTTTCACCGTGCCCAAGGTGTCGGATGCGCGTTCCTCGGCGGGCTGGGCGCTGGTTTTCATCGCGCTGCTTTACACGGTCGCCCCGGCGGTCGGCTCGATGGCGCGTCTGAACCTTTCGACCACGATGTGGCCGGGGGCCAAGACCGGCGACACCTATTCGCAACCCGCCGTCTCGCTTGATGCGATCGAGACCGCGCCGGAACTGAACTGGATGCGCACCTGGGCCAAGACCGGTCTGCTGGAATGGCAGGACAAGAATGGCGACGGCATGATCCAGTATTACAACGACGGCGCGGACGCACAGGCCAAGGCATTGGCCGCCGCGACCGCCTCGGGCGATCAGGCCGCGATCGATGCCGCCCAGACCGCCCATGACGAGGCGCTGGCCGCCGGCATCGCCAAGCTGCCGAACGCGCCGGCCGATGCCGCGACCTGGAAAGGCAACGAACTGACCAAGGTCAGCAATGACATCATGGTTCTGGCCAATCCCGAAATCGCGAACCTGCCCGGCTGGGTCATCGCCATTGTCGCGGCGGGCGGCCTTGCGGCGGCGCTGTCGACGGCGGCGGGGCTGTTGCTTGCGATCTCGGGCGCGGTCAGTCACGACCTGATCAAGGGCGCGATCAACCCCGGCATTTCCGAGAAAAGCGAGCTGATGGCCGCGCGGATCTCGATGGCGGTGTCGATCCTTGTGGCGACGATCCTGGGGCTGAACCCGCCGGGATTTGCGGCGCAGACGGTGGCGCTGGCCTTTGGCCTGGCCGCAAGTTCGATCTTCCCGGTGCTGATGATGGGCATCTTTTCCAAACGCGTGAACAAGCAGGGCGCGATCTGGGGGATGATCGCGGGCATGGTGTCGACGCTGGTCTATATCTTCACCTATAAGGGCTGGTTCTTCCTGGCCGGCACCAACATGCTGGAAGATACGGCGGCGAACTGGATCTTTGGGATTGCGCCCGCATCCTTTGGGGTGGTCGGCGCGGCGATCAACTTTGCCGTGGCCTATCTGGTTTCGGCCGCCACCGAAGAGCCGCCCGAGCATGTGCAGGAGCTGGTGGAATCGATCCGCGTGCCGAAAGGCGCGGGGGCCGCGACCCATCACTGACAGAAACCGGCCGCGCCCCCGTTTCGGGGCGCGGCCATCAGGCCGGATGACGGATATGGACGAGACACTGAAATTTCTGTCGAACATCCATCCCTATGACGCCCTGTCGCAGGATGAGCTGGCGCGTGTCGCCGGTTTTTTCAGCCGCAGGGACTGGCAGGCCGGCGAAACCGTCTATCGGCTGGGCGAGCCCCTGGACGGGATTTACCTGATCGAGGATGCGGGGGTCGAGGTGACCGACCGCGCCGGTGCGCCGGTCTCGATGCTGGGGCGCGGCAACAGTTTCGGCGAACGCGGGCTGATGCGGGACGGCCATGCCGCGACCACGGCCCGGGTGGTGCGGGGCGGCGCGATCCTGATGCTGCCGGCGCGCGAGTTCCGGCGCCTGATCGGCGCCAACGCGGCCTTTTCGCGGTTCTTCAATCGCGGGATCGGGCGGGCGCCCGTCGCGCAGGGGGCGCAATTCGCCGATCTTCGCGTGGCCGATCTGTTGGCGGGGCGCGCGCCCGTGACCTGTGCGCCCGCGACCCCGATCACCGAGGCGGCGCGGATCATGCGCGCGGCGCATGTCTCGTCGCTGGGCGTCACCGATGCGGACGGCACGCTGTTGGGCATCGTGACCCAGCGCGACATCTCGAACAAGGTCGTGGCCGAGGAACGGCCCGGCACCGATCCGGTCGCCACGATCATGACGGCGGATCCGCTGATCCTTGGTCCGCAGGCGCTGGGGGCCGATGTGCTGGGCATCATGGCCGAGCACCGCATCGGCCATATGCCCATCACCGAGGCCGGGCGGCTGATCGGCATGATCACCCAGACCGACCTGACGCGGGTGCAGGCGATTTCGGGTTCGGTGCTGATGCGCGAAATCGCGGCGGCACCCGACAGCGCCGCGCTGGCCATGGCGACCGCGCGCATCCCCGAACTGTTGCTGACGCTGGTCTCGGCCAGTCAGCGCCATGACATCGTCACCCGCCAGATCACCGATATCGCCGATGCGGTCACCCGCCGCCTGCTGGTGCTGGCCGAGGCGGCGCTTGGCCCGGCGCCGGGGCCATGGCTCTGGGCCGCCTGCGGCAGCCAGGGCCGACAGGAACAGACCGGCATTTCCGATCAGGACAATTGCCTGATCCTGGGTCCCGGCATGGACCCGGATCATCCGTGGTTCGCGGATCTTGCGCGCTTTGTCTGCGACGGGCTGAACGGCGCGGGCTATGTCTATTGCCCCGGCGACATGATGGCCACCAATCCGCGCTGGCGTCAGCCGGTCGAGGTCTGGCGGGACTATTTCCGCGGCTGGATCGACCGCCCCAGCCCCGAGGCGCAGATGCTGGCCAGCGTCATGTTCGACCTGCGCGCCATCGCGGGCGAGGCGGCATTGCTTGGCGGATTGCAGGCCGGGACGCTGGCGGCGGCGCGGCAGAATTCGATCTTTGTGGCCCATATGATCGCCAATTCGCTCAAGCACCGGCCGCCGCTTGGGCTGATCGGCGGCTTTGCCACCATCCGTTCGGGCGAACATCGCAACCAGATCGACATGAAGATGAACGGGGTCGTGCCGGTCGCCGATCTGGGCCGGGTCTATGCCTTGCAGGCGGGGCTTGCGCCGGTCAATACACGCGCGCGGCTTTTGGCGGCGGGCGAGGCGGGCGCGATCTCGGCGGCGGGCGCGGGCGATCTGATCGCGGCCTATGACCTGATCCAGACGCGGCGGCTGGAGCATCAGGCGCGGCTGATCCGCGCCGGGCGAAAGCCCGACAATTTCCTTGCGCCCTCGGACCTGGCGGATTTCGAGCGCAGCCACCTGCGCGACGCCTTTGTCGTCGTGCGCACCATGCAATCGGCCGCGGGCCACGGAAAAGGAGCTCTGGGATGATGAGCGGTATGGCCTGGGACATCATCGGCATGATCGCCGTGGGCATCGGCATGGCGGCGGTGGTCTATGCCGCCAGCCATACCCTGCGCAAGGCGGGGATATGGCTGCCGCGCTGGATCATGCCGGCCGGGATCGGGCTTGCCATGCTGGGCTTTACGGTCTGGAACGAATACAGCTGGTATTCCCGCGTCACCGATCAGCTGCCGGCCTCGGTCGAGGTGATCGAGACCGGCACCGGCGGCAAGGCCTGGCGCCCATGGGCCTTTGTGGTGCCGATGGTGACCCGCTTTGCCGCCATCGACCGCGCCGGCATGGTCGATGACGGCCAGGGCGTGCGGCGCGGCCAGATCCTGTTCGTCGAACGCTGGCAGCCGACGCGTTATGTCACGCTGGACATCGACTGCGACGGCGCGCGCCTGCGGGCCGTGGCCGATCAACGCGCCAGCGACTGGCGCCCCGGCGCGGGCGATCCGGCATTCGCCGCGATCTGCGGCAAGGAGGGTTGATGGCGCAAATCCTGATCGTCGAGGACGAAGACAATATCGCCACGGCGCTGGAATTTCTGATGACGCGCGACGGTCACGACCATCGCCGTCTGGCGCTTGGCGCGGGCGCGCTGGACGCGATCCGGGCGGCGCCCCCCGATCTGGTGCTTCTGGACATCATGCTGCCCGATATTTCGGGCTATCAGATCGTCGAGGAATTGCGCGCCGATCCGGCCTTGCGCGATGTGCGGGTGCTGATGATGACGGCGCGCGGCTCGGTCATGGAACGGCGCAAGGGGCTGGCGCTTGGCGCCGACGGCTTTATCGCCAAACCGTTCGAACTTTCCGAACTGCGCAGCGAGATGGCCCGCCTGCTGGCACCGCCATGCTGACGCGTCTTTCGCTGCGGCTGCGGGTCTTTCTGATCTTTGCGGGGCTGTTGGCGGGGCTTCTGGGGGTGCTGGCGGTGGCGCTTTTCGTGGCGCTGCGGCGGTTCGATCATGCCGCCGCCGCCACAGCGCCCGGGGCGGCCATGCCGGATATCGGGACGGTGCTGATCGGGGCGGGGGCGATCGCGACGCTGGGCATGCTGATGCTGGTGCTCTGGGTCTGGTTTCTGTTCGATCAGCATGTCGCCCGTCCGATCGAAACGCTGGCCGGCGGGCTGCGCACCGGCGCCGCACCCGAGCGGAGCGAGGGGCGCTATCTGGCCGATCTGGCCCCGGCCGCGCGCGCCTCGGCCGAGGCGCGGCTGCGTTCCGCCGAGGCGCTGACCGAAACGGTCCAGACCCATGTCGCGGAACTGGCCCGCGAAAAGGCCATGCTCGAAAGCGTGCTGTCGGATATCGGCGCGGTCGCATTGATGACCGATGCCGAAGACCGGGTGATCTTTTTCAACGCAACCGCGCGCGCGGCCCTGCCGGGGCTGGTGCTGGGCCGGCCGCTGGCGCGGTATCTGCGGCCGGCCGCATTGCTGGCGGCGCGGCGGCGGCTGCTGGCCGGAAATGGCGGCGCGACGGGTCTGGCGGTGCTGACGGCCGAGGGAAGCCGGCTCTCGGGGCATATGCGCGTCACGGCCGAGGGCGGTCACGTCCTGATCCTGCGCCCGCCTTCGGCGCCCTCGCATGGCGAGGCGCTGGAAAACCTGCGCCGTCGCGCGGCGACGCTGGTGCCGCTTTTGGGGGCGGTCGAAGACGCGCTGCCGCCGGATGTGCGGGGCGCGATCCGGGACGAGGGCGCGGCGCTGATCGCGGCCCTGCATGCGCTGGCGCCCGAGCCGGCGCTGGCCCGGGTCGATGCGCAGGCGCTGGCCGGATCGGTCGAAGAGGTGACGCTGGGCCGCATCGACGAGCTTTGTCTGGCGGCCGATGGCGGGGCGCTGGCGGTGCTTCTGGGGGATCTGGCGCGGCGGCTTCTGACCGGCGGGCGGCTGGCGCAGCTTGACATCATCCGGGCCGCCCCGGGACAGGACGAGGCCCGCATCGCCCTGTCATGGCAGGGGGACGCGCTGTCCATGGCCCAGCTGGACGAATGGCTGGCCGGCGCGCCCGATCCCGACCGGCCCGGCGAAAGCGGCGCGGCCATCGCCGCCGAGGCCGGCACCGGGCTTTGGACCGAGGTCCGGCCCGGCGGCGGCGCGATCATCATGCCGGTGCCGGCGCGCGCCGATCATTGCGAGGTTCCGCCGGGCCTGACCTACAAGGCGCGGCTTGGCCCCGCCGGCCCGGCGCTGGACGCCATGACCTGCGTGGTGTTCGACACCGAAACGACCGGGCTCGACCCGGCCGACCGCATCGTCCAGATCGCGGGGCTGCGGATCATGGCGGGGCGTCCGACCGGCGAGCGGTTCGAGACATTGGTCAATCCCGGCCGGCCGATCCCGCAGCGCGCGACCCGCATTCACGGCATCACCGATGCGATGGTCGCACTGGCCCCCGACATGACGACGGCGCTGCGCGCCTTTCGGCACTTTACCGAGGATGCGGTGCTGATCGCGCATAACGCGCCCTTTGACATGGGGCTGTTGCGCAGCGCGGCGACCGAAACCGGGGCCGAGTTTCCGAACCGGGTGCTGGATACGGTGCTGTTATCGGCCATGGTCTGGGGAAAATCCGCGCCGCATTCGCTGGACGCGCTGGCCGAGCGGCTGGGCGTCACCATACCGCCCGAGGCGCGTCATACCGCCATGGGCGATGCCGAGGCGGCGGCGCAGATATTCCTGCGCCTGATCCCGGCCCTGCGCGCCAAGGGGCTGGGCGATCTGGATGCGATCCGCGATCAGGCGCGCCAGTACCGGCGCCTGATCGCGGATGCCAACCGCTAGGCCCGAAGTTCCAGCTCTTCGGGGCGCAGCGCGCCGGGGAAATGGCATGCGGTCAGATGCGCACCCCCGGCCAGCGCGGGCTGCTGGCTGGCGCAAAGCGGCTCGGCGCGCGGACAGCGGGTGCGAAAGACGCAGCCCGAAGGCGGGTTCATCGGCGAGGGCAGTTCCCCCCGCAAGGGGATGATGCGCTTTTCGCGCTCAAGCTGCGGATCGGGGATCGGCACGGCGGATAACAGCGCCTGCGTATAGGGGTGGCGCGGATCGGCATAAAGCGCCTCGGCCTCGGCCAGTTCCATCACCTGGCCCAGATACATCACCAGCACGCGGTCGCTGATATGTTTCACCACCGACAGGTCATGCGCGATGAAAATCAGCGCCAGCCCAAGGTCGCGCTGCAATTCCGCCAGAAGGTTGATCACCTGGGCCTGAATGGACACATCCAGCGCCGAGACCGGCTCGTCGCAGATCACCAGCTTTGGCTCGACGATCAGCGCCCGCGCGATGCCGATGCGCTGGCACTGGCCGCCGGAAAACTCATGCGGATAGCGGTTGATCTGATTGGGCAAAAGGCCGACGCGGTCCATCATGTCCTTGACGCGGGTCTTGACCTCGGTGCCCGACAGGCCCTTGTGATGCGTGGTCAGCGGCTCGGCGATGATCTGGCCCACGGTCATGCGCGGGTTCAGGCTGGCCAGCGGGTCCTGAAACACCATCTGAATTTCGCTGCGATATTTCAGCATCTTGCCGGGCGAAAGCCCGATCAGGTCGGCGCCATCCTGCCAGATGGCGCGGCCCGTCGCCGGCACAAGCCCGATCAGCGCCCGCGCCAGCGTCGACTTGCCCGAGCCGCTTTCGCCCACGATGCCCAGCGTCTCGCCGGGCATCAGGGTGAAATCGACGCCGCCCACGGCATGAAGCTGTCGCGGCTTGGTCCAGGGCATGCCGCCCGCCGCGGGCAGATCGAAGGTCACGCGCAGATCCTGCGCGGTCAGAAGCGGTCTAGCGGTCATCGGCGCTCTCCTCGGGCAGGCCGGCGATGGCGGCGCCGGCGACAATGCCAGGCGGGGCCAGTGCATCATGGGGATCGGAGGGCGTGACCTCATCCAGATCGGCGGCGGCGGGTTCGGGCAGGTCGGGCTGTGGCGCGTGGCCCGCCCGCACCGTCGCAAGCGGAACATGACAGGCACGTTCGCGTTCCGGGGCAAAGCCCGTCAGCGGCGGCATCGCCTGCTGGCATTGCTCTATCGGATAGGCGCAACGCGGCGCAAAGGGACAGCCGGCGGGCGGATGCGTCATATTGGGCGGGCTGCCGGGAATGGCCGACAGCTGGTCGCCCTTTTGATCGACGCGCGGGATCGCCGCCAAAAGCCCCTGCGTATAGGGATGGGCGGGATCGGCAAAGAGGGGCCCGACGGGCGCGCGCTCCATCACGCGGCCGCCATACATGACCATGACGCGCTCGGCCGAGCCGGCGATGACGCCAAGATCATGGGTGATCAGCACCATCGCCATGCCGAAATCGCGCTGCAATTCGGCCAAAAGCTCCATGATCTGGGCCTGAACCGTCACGTCGAGCGCGGTGGTCGGTTCATCCGCGATCAAAAGATCGGGCCGGCACAGCAGCGCCATCGCGATCATCACCCGCTGTCGCATGCCGCCCGAAAATTCGTGCGGGTACAGTCGGATACGCCCCTTGGCGTCGGGGATTTTCACCGCATCCAGCATCTGCGCGGATTCGGCGACGGCCTGCATCTTGCCCATGCCCTTGTGCAGCATCAGGACCTCGGCCATCTGGTCCGAGACCCGCATATAGGGGTTGAGGCTGGTCATCGGATCCTGAAAGACCATGGCGATGCGGCGGGCGCGGATCTTGTTCAGCACCTCGGGCGGGGCGTTCAGGATCTCGGTCCCGTCGAAACGGACCGAGCCCGTGGCGCGGCCGTTTTTGGCCAAAAGCCCCATCAGCGCGAAGGAAAGCTGGCTTTTGCCCGAGCCGCTTTCGCCGACAATGCCCAACGTCGCGCCACGCTCAAGGTCAAGGTTGATGCCATTGACGGCCGAGACCTCGCCATCGGTGGTGGCGAAACGCACGTTCAGATCGCGGATTTCCAAAAGGCTCATATCAGCGATCCTTCGGGTCAAGCGCATCGCGCAAACCATCGCCCACGAAGAAAAAGGCGAAAAGCGTGATGCAGAAGAAAAACAGCGGGAATGCCAGCTGCCAGAGCGTGCCGTAACTCATCGTGCCGGCGCCTTCGGAAATCAGCGCCCCCCATGAGGTCAGCGGCTCCTGCACGCCAAGGCCCAGAAAGCTGATAAAGCTTTCCGACAGGATCATCAGCGGCACCAGAAGCGTCGCATAAACCGCGACCACGCCCAGCAGGTTCGGCACGATATGGCGCAAGATGATCTTCCATGCCGGGACGCCGGTGGCGCGCGCGGCCTCGATGAATTCCCGGTTCTTGAGGCTAAGCGTCTGACCGCGCACGATTCTGGACATTTCCAGCCATGAGATCATGCCGATGCCCAGAAACAGCATCGAAAGCGAGCGTCCGAACACGACCAGAAGCAGGATCAGCACGAACATATAGGGAATGGCCAGCAGGATATCGACGGTGCGCATCATGATGGCATCGGTGCGCCCGCCGACATAGCCGGCCGTGGCGCCGTAAAGCGTGCCCACGATCACCGCGATGGCGGCGCCGATCAGCCCGACCATCAGGCTGACCTGCGTGCCCTGAACGGTGCGGGAAAACAGGTCGCGGCCAAGGTCGTCGGTGCCGAAATAATGGCCGTTTTCAAAGCTGGGCGCGCCCAGCTGCGCGGCCTGGCCGATGACATTGAAATCCATGTCCTCATTGGTCCAGGCCGCAAGGGAATTGCCGAAAAGCGCAAAAAGCGCCACCAGCGCCAGCACGATCAGGCTGACCATGGCGGCCTTGTTGCGGCGAAAGCGGCGGCGGGCATCGGCCCATGGGCTGCGGCCCTTGACCTCGGCATCGGACATGCGCGCGGCAAGGGATTGCATCTGTTGGCTGTCGATCATGGCCTAGTACCTGATCTTGGGGTCGATCCATGCGTAAAGCAGGTCCACCACCAGGCTGAAAAGAATGGTCAGCGCGCCGACAAGGATGGTGATCCCCATCATCACCGCATAGTCGCGGTTCAGCGCCGAATCGACAAAGCTGCGTCCGATCCCGCCGGTCGAGAAATACATGTCGACCACGACGGATCCGGTGATCATCGTCACGAAAGCCGGCCCAAGATAGGAAATCACCGGCAGCATCGCCGGTTTCAGCGCGTGGCGCAGGATCACCTTGCTTTCCGACAGGCCCTTGGCGCGGGCGGTGCGGATGTGGTTCGAGCCCAGCACCTCGAGCATCGAGGACCGGGTGATGCGCGCGATCGAGGCCATGAAGCTGGTCGAAAGCGCGATCACCGGCATGATCCAGAAGATCGGTCCACCCCAGCCGCCACCCGGCAACCAGCCCAGCCACAGCGTGAATACCAGCACCAATATCGGCGCCATGACGAAATTCGGCAGCACCTGCGCCCCGATGGACAGGCCGACGGCGCAATAATCAAGCCAGGTGTTCTGTCGGATCGCGGCGGTGACGCCCAGCGTGACCCCCACGGCAACCGCGACCACAAAGGCGATGCCGCCATAGGTCAGCGTGATCGGAAAACCGGCGGCGATGATCTGGTTCACCGTGCGGTCGGGATAGATGAAACTGGGGCCGAAATCGAAATGCGCCACGATCCCCCAGACATAGTTGACGATCTGACGCCAAAGCGGATCGTCGAGGCCGTATTTCGCGTTCAGATTGGCCAGAACCTGCGGCGGCAGGGCGCGTTCCTGGGTAAAGGGGCCGCCGGGGGCGGCATACATCAACAGAAATGACAAGACGATCAGCAACAACAGGGTCGGAATGGCGACCGCAAGGCGTCGCAGGATGAAACCGAACATGTTCAAGGTCCCGAATAGGTGCCGAAGAAGCCGTTTGCGGCAAAATTGCCGGGCGCTAAGATATGTTTGAACCGGCGGCCCCGAAACCCGGGGCCGCCCTGTCATACTATATCTTTGCGGGTTATTCGGCCACGCGATACATGTCCTTGGCGTACCAGTCGTTCATCACATTGGCCTTGGGCCAGCCGCGCAGGTCGGATTTGACCATCATCGGCTTTGCATAGTGATAGACCGGCGCCAGGGCCATGTTATCAATCAGGATTTCCTCGGCCTTCTTGTAAAGCGGCGCGGGATCCGCCGCGGTCTTGGCCTCTTCCAGCACCTTGTCGTAATCGGCATTCGAGAACTTGCCGTTGTTATAGCCGCCGGAGCGGAAATAATCGACGAAGGTCGAGGGCTCGTTATAATCCGCGCACCAGGCATAGCGCGCGACCTCGAAATCCTGATTTTGCAGGCGGTCGGTATGGACCTTCCATTCGTAATTCGCCAGCTCGACCTGAACGCCGATCTGTTTCCAGAATTGCTGGACGGCGACCGCCAGTTTCTTGTGATCGTCCGAGGTATTGTACTGGATCGACAGTTTCAGCGGCTTGTCGGGACCGTAGCCGGCCTCGGCCAACAGGGCCTTGGCCTTTTCGACGCGCTCGGCCTGGGTCCATTTCGCCATCTCGATATCGGGGGCCTCAAAGCCCTCGGTGGCCCAATGGGTCCACCAATAGGCCGGCTTCTGACCGCCTTGCAGGACCTTGTCGACGATGATGTCACGGTCGACCGCATAGGACAGCGCCTGACGCACGCGCAGATCTTTCAGCGCCTCGGGCCCCTTGTCCGAAAGGTTGAAGAGATAGGCATAGGAGCAGGCATCGGGGACCGAGACCGCCTGATCGGGATATTCCTGTTGCAGGCGCGGGAACTGGCCGGCCGGGGTGCGGTCCATCCAGTCGAGTTCCCCGGCCAGATAGCGGGTCAGACCGATATTCTGGTCGTTGACGGTGACGAAACGCACCGTGTTCAGCACGGTATTGGCATTGTCCCAATAGTTTTCATTGCGGCTTAGCACCGCCTGCACGCCCAGATCGTGGGCATCGAGCTTATAGGCGCCGTTGCCGACCAGCTTGCCGGGCTGGGTCCAGTTGTCGCCTTCGGCCTCGATGACCTTTTGCGGCGCCGGGAAGGTCGAGGGATGGGCCAGCGTCTTCAGCAGATAGGGCGTCGGCGCGGTCAGCCGCACCTCAAGCGTCTTGTCGTCGATGGCCTTGATGCCCAGCTCTTCGGGCTTTTTCTCGCCCTTGACGACAGCCGGGGCGTTCTCGACATTCATCAGCTCCATGAACCAGGCATATTCGCTGGCCGTGGCCGGATCGGCGATGCGGCGCCAGCCATAGACGAAATCGCCCGCCGTGACCGGATCGCCATTCGACCATTTCGCATCGCGCAGATGGAAGGTGTAGACCAGCTTGTCGTCGCTGACCTCATAGCTTTCGGCGACGCCCGGCACCATGGCGCCGGCCTCATCCTCGTTCATCAGCCCTTCGAACAGCTGGCGCAGCGCGTCCGAGCCTTCGCGGTCGGTGTTCTTGTGCGGATCCAGCGATTTCAGCGCGTCAAGGATCCAGAAGTTAAGCTCTTGCTTGTCGGCAAGCTTTTCGCCCTCGGCGGGTTTCGCGGCAAGGGCGGGAACGGCCAGCCCCATGACAAGGGCAGTGGTGAGGAACAGACGATTCATGGACATCTCTCTCAATCTTGGATTGCGATCAGTTTCGCAAGAATGGCCAAAATTGGCGCGTCTCGGCCCATACGGCAAGCAGGTTTAACACTTTCGCCCGCGTCACGGTTGTGAAACAAACCCCGCATGACGTCATCTTCGCGCATTATTCTTGTCACAGGTGGTGCCCGGTCGGGCAAATCTGCGCTTGCCGAACGCCTGGCCGGGCAATTTGACATGCCGCGCATCTATATTGCCACCGCGACGGCAGGCGACAAAGAAATGCGCGAACGCATTGCGCGGCATCGCGAAATTCGCGGTTCGGGGTGGCGGACGGTCGAAGAATCGCTCGATCTGGCCGGTGCGCTGACGCGGACCGACGGGCAGGGGGTGCGGCTGGTCGACTGCCTGACGCTGTGGCTGTCCAATTCGTTCCGGGACGATGACTTCGCCGCCGAAACCGGACCGCTTTGCGCCACCCTTGCGGCCCAGAAAAGCCCGGTCGTGCTGGTCACCAATGAGCTGGGCCTGGGCATCGTTCCCGAGAATGCGCTTGCGCGGCGCTTTCGGGATGCGCATGGCTTGATGAACCAGGCCGTGGCAGCGACTGCCGATCAGGTCTGGATGTCCGTCAGCGGTCTGCCGCTGCGGCTGAAACCGGAAAGAGGGACCCCGTGAAGACATTCGACGAATCCGCCGCCGCCGCCGCCCGTGCCCGCCAGTCCCAGCTGACCAAGCCGCCCGGATCCCTTGGCCGGCTTGAGGAACTGGCGGTGTTCATGGCCGGCTGGCAGGGCCGCGAACGTCCCCGCATCGACCATGCCCAGGCGCTGGTCTTTGCGGGCAATCACGGCGTCACCCAACAGGGCGTGAACAGTTTCCCCCCCGAGGTCACCGCCCAGATGGTGGCGAATTTCGAACGCGGCGGCGCGGCGATCAATCAGCTTTGCCGCATCGCGGGCGCCGATCTGCGTATCGTCGCGCTGGATCTCGAGCGTCCGACCGCCGATTTCACCCGTGGCATGGCGCTTGAGGTGCCCGATCTGGTCGCCTCGATCCAGACCGGCAAGGACGCCGTCGATCCCGGCGCCGATGTGATCCTGCTGGGGGAAATGGGGATCGGCAATTCCACCGTCGCGGCGGCCCTTTCGGCGGCGACCTTTGGCGGCACGGCGGCCGATTGGGTCGGCCCCGGCGCCGGCGCCGATGACGCGACCATGGCCAACAAGCTGCGCGCCGTCGAGGCGGGGCTGAAACGCCATAAGGGGGCGGCGACGGCGGCCTCGATTCTGGGCAGCTATGGCGGGCGCGAACAGGCGGCGATCTGCGGCGCGGTGATCCGGGCGCGCGAGCTGGGGATTCCGGTGATCCTTGACGGGTTCATCTGTACGGCGGCGGCGGGCGTTTTGCTGGTCAATGACCGCGAGGCGCTGGACCATTGCCTGATCGGCCATCAAAGCGCCGAGCCGGGGCACCGCCGCCTATTGGCCGCCATGGGCAAAGAGCCGGTGGTGACGCTCGACATGCGGCTGGGCGAGGGGTCGGGGGCGGCGGTCGCGCTGATGATCCTGCGCGCGGCGATGGAATGCCATAACGGCATGGCGACATTCGCCGAGGCGGGAATCGGGGCCTGATTTGCGCCCCCTGTTCCGCGCACCCTTCGATCAGATCGCGACCGCGCATCTTTGGCTGACACGCTTGCCGGTGGCGGTGCTGCTGCCGCGCGAATTGCCGGTGCTGGCGCGCGCGGCATGGGCCTTTCCGCTGGTCGGGCTGAGCGTGGGGGCCATCGGGGCCGCGACCGCGATGGGCGCATCCTGGGCGGGACTTTCGGCCCCGGTGGCGGCGCTCCTGGTCATCGGCGCGATGCTGATGACGACCGGCGCGCTGCATGAGGACGGGCTGGCCGATTTTGCCGATGCCGCCGGCGGCGGCAGCCGCGAGGCGCGGCTTGAGATCATGCGCGATTCCCGGATCGGCAGCTATGGCGTGCTGGCATTGCTGATCGTGACCGGGCTGCGGATCGCCTCTATCGCGGCGCTCTTTGCCACCAGCCCGGCGCTTGCGGCGGCGGGCGTCATCGGCGCGGCGGCCGCGTCGCGCGCGGGCATGGCGGTGGCGATGGCGGCGCTGGGACCGGCGCGGCCCGACGGGCTGGGCCGGCAGGCGGGCAGGGTCGGGACCGTCGGCGCCGCGACCGCCGCCGCGCTGATGAGCGCCGCCCTGTTGATTCCGGCAATGATGTTGCCGCATCCGGCGCTCGTCTGGCTGGCTTGCGCCGGCGCGATTGCGGGCGCGCAGCTCTGGATCGGCGCGCGTGCGCGGCGCCTTCTGGGCGGGCAGACCGGCGATGTGCTGGGGGCGCTGCAACAGGCGGGCGAGGCCGCCTGTCTGGTCGCGTTAAGCGTTTTTCTCTAGCCTGTGCTGGCGACGAGGGTGCTTTTTCTTGACCGGGTTTGGCCGTTCATTCATATCCAACCTTTACATGAATAGGCCGGATCCACCGGCCACCCGCGCCACGACGCGGGCTTACGAATGGGAGGCGTTTCTATGGGTGCCCTATTAGGGCTTTCGCGCGGCATCGACTGCGTCAATTCCTTCATCGGCAGGAATGTCAGCTGGCTGATCCTTGTCGCGGTGATCGTCAGCGCGGTGAACGCGGTGATCCGCAAGGTGCTCAACACCTCATCGAACTCCTGGCTTGAATTGCAGTGGTATCTCTACGGCGCGGCCTTTCTGGGCGCGGCCGCTTACACGCTGAAAGAAAACGAACATATCCGCATCGACATCATCTATGGCATGTGGAGCCGGCGGCGCCAGCACTGGATCGACCTGATGGGGCATCTGCTGTTCCTGATGCCCTTTGTCACGCTGATGATCTATTTCCTCTATCCTTGGGTCATGCGCTCATATCGCAGCGGCGAGGTATCGACCAATTCCGGCGGCCTGATCCTGTGGCCTGCCAAGGCGATGCTGCTGGCCGGGTTCGTCATGCTGTTCTTTCAGGGGATTTCCGAGATCATCAAAAAGATCGCGGTGATGCGCGGAGATATCCCGGACCCCAATCCCTTTGTTTCGCATCACGAGGCCGCCGCCCTTGAAGGCGAGGCCATCGTGCGCGGCATGGAGGCCGGCATGCAGACCGGCGACCAGCAAGGGGAGACCCGCAAATGATGGAATTCATTGCCGTGAACATGGCGCCGATCATGTTCGCCTCGCTCGTGCTGTTCCTGCTTTACGGCTATCCGGTGGCCTTCGCGCTGGCCGCGAACGGGCTTTTGTTCTTTGTCATCGGCGTCGAGCTTGCGCCTTTGTCGAATGGCACCATCAACCTGAGCTGGCCGCTTCTGAACGCCATGCCGGAACGCCTTTGGGGGGTGATGTCCAACGAGACATTATTGGCGATTCCATTCTTCACCTTCATGGGCATCGTGCTTGAGAAATCGGGCATGGCCGAGGACCTTCTGGACACGATCGGCCAGCTTTTCGGCCCGATCCGTGGCGGTCTGGCCTATGCGGTGGTGATCGTCGGCGCGCTGCTGGCGGCAACCACGGGCGTGGTCGCGGCCTCGGTCATCGCGATGGGTCTGATTTCGCTGCCGATCATGCTGCGCTATGGCTATGACCGGCGCGTTGCGACCGGGGTCATCGCGGCCTCCGGGACGCTGGCACAGATCATCCCGCCCTCGCTGGTGCTGATCGTGCTGGCCGACCAGCTGGGCCGTTCGGTCGGCGACATGTACAAGGGCGCGTTGATCCCCGGTCTGGTGCTGACCGGGATGTACCTGCTTTATATCTTCGTGATGTCGATCATCCGTCCGGCCAGCCTGCCGGCGCTGCCGCCTTCGGCGCGCACGCTGGGATCTGGCGTCACCTCGCTTTTCGTGGCGCTGGCGGCGACGGTGGGGCTGGCATGGCTGGCCTTTCAGTGGCTTTATCCGACCCAGGGGCGCGATGCCGACATTCTGGCGCCCGCGCTGGCCGTCATCGCGGTCTATATCGCGGCGATCCTCGACAAGAGCTTGAAGATCAACCTGATGTCGCGGCTTGCCCAACAGGTCATCATCGTGTTGATCCCGCCGCTGGCGCTGATCTTCCTGGTGCTGGGCACGATTTTCCTGGGCATCGCCACGCCGACCGAAGGCGGCGCGATGGGGGCCGTCGGTGCGCTGATTCTGGCGGCTGCCAAGGGCCGGCTCAGCTATGACGTGATCCGTCAGGCGCTGCTGGCGACGACCCGGCTTGCGTCCTTTGTGATGTTCATCCTGATCGGGGCGCGGGTGTTCTCGCTGACCTTCTATGGGGTGAACGGGCATATCTGGGTCGAGCATCTGCTGACCTCGCTGCCGGGGGGCGAATACGGCTTCCTGATCGCGGTGTCGGTGCTGGTCTTCCTGCTGGCCTTTTTCCTCGACTTCTTCGAGCTGGCCTTCATCATCGTCCCGCTTTTGGCGCCGGCCGCCGAGGCGATGGGGATCGACCTGATCTGGTTCGGCGTCCTTTTGGGCGTGAACATGCAGACAAGCTTCATGCACCCGCCCTTTGGGTTCTCGCTGTTCTATCTGCGATCCGTGGCGCCCAAGACCCCGTATCAGGACAAGGTGACCGGACAGCGCATGGCGCCGGTGACCACGGGCCAGATCTATTGGGGGGCGGTGCCCTTTGTCTGTATCCAGCTGGTGATGATCGCGGTCGTGATGGCCTTCCCGGGCATGGTCATGCATTACAAGGGGCCGCCGATCGACACCTCGAACGTGACCTTCCAGGTCCCGCCCTCGGGGAATGGCGGCTTCGGCTCGCTGGGTGGCGGTCTGGGCAATCCCTTTGGCCAGCCGGCCGCACCGGGCGGTGCGACCGCGACCTCCGGCGATCCGCTGGGCACCGGCTTGGGCGGTCTGGGCGGCGCGCCGAATTTCGGCACCCCGCCCGCGGCCCCCGCGACCGGAGGCCCCGCGACGGATGCCCCCGCATCGAATGCCCCGGCCGGCGCTGCGCCCGCCACGGGTTCGGGCGGTCTGGATTCGCTGGCCGGGCCGCCGCCCGGCCTGACGGCCCCGGCGCCGCAACAGCCCGCGAACTGATGCAAAAGGCGGCCCACGGGCCGCCTTTTTCCTTTGGATTGTCAGATGGTTCCGGGCGGGATCAGATATTGCCCTTTTGCTTCTGGATCATCATGAACGTGTCATAGGTGTAATCGGCGATCTGCTGATACTGGAACGAATTGCCACGGAACGCGGCGATGGTGTCGAATATCTTGCGGAAGGTTTCGTTCCCGGCGCCGATCTCGGCATAGACTTCCTGGCTGGCCTGAAAGCCGGCATCCATGATCGCTTCGGACATCGGGCGCAGCTGTGCGCCGGCCGCCACCAGCCGCAACAGCGCGTCGGGATTTTTCCAGTCGTAATTCGCCATCATGTCGCAGGTCACCGCCTGACAGCCGACTTTCAGCGCGGTCTGATAGGCCGGAGGCAGCGCGTTCCACGCCTCGAGGTTGAACATGGCATGCAGGGTGGCGCCGCCTTCCCACCAGCCGGGATAATAGTAATAGGGCGCGACTTTGACGAAACCCAACTTTTCGTCGTCATAGGGGCCGACCCATTCGACGGCGTCGATGGCACCCTTTTCCAGCGACGCATAGATGTCGCCGCCGGGAATGTTCTGGGGCACGACGCCCAGCTTTTCCATGATCTTGCCGGCGAAACCGCCGATGCGCATTTTCAGCCCGCGCAGATCCTCGGGCGTGGCGATTTCCTTGCGATACCAGCCGCCCATCTGGGCGCCGGTATTGCCCAAGGGCAGGCCGTAAAGGTTCTGCTTGGCATAGAATTCGTTCATCATGTCATTGCCGCCGCCATAATAGAACCAGGCGTTCTGTTGGCGCGGGTTGAGGCCAAAGGGAATCGCCGTCGGCAACGCCCAGACCGGATCCTTGCCCCAGTAATAATAGGACGAGGTATGGGCCGCCTCGACCGTGCCCTCGGCCACGGCATCGGCGGCCTGCAATCCGCCGACGATCTCGCCGGGGGCAAAGACCTGAATGTCGAACGCGCCATCGGTCATGCCACGCACATATTCGGCCAGCGTCACCGCGCCCTGATGGATGGTGTCCAGCGATTTCGGATAGCTTGAGGTCATGCGCCAGCGCAGCTTGGGCGCCTGTTGGGCGATGGCGGGGGCGGCGAGACCGGCGGCGGCAACGGAACCCAGCGCGGAATTGCGCAGAAAATGGCGTCTGTCCATGAAACTCCTCCTCGGGACGGCAGGGCCCGAGGATAGCGCGGCGCGGGGGGTTGTAAACGCGCGGGCGGGGTCGGGCATGAAAAAGGGGGCGGCCGGGCATGAAAAAAGCCGCCATGCGATGATGGCGGCTTTTCCCGATTGTTCAAATGATTACAGCGTGCCGTTGCGCTGTTGGATCATCATGAAGGTGTCATAGGTATATTCGGCGGTCTGGTTATAGAGATACCAGTCCGCGCGCGCCACCTTGAGCGAGTCCCAGATCTTCTTGAAGGCCGGGTTCGCGGATTCCATTTCGGCATAGACCTCGGTCGCGGCCTTATAGCAGCCGTCGAGAATCTCGGGGCTGAAGGGGCGCAGCTGCGCGCCCGCCGCCACCAGCTCTTTCAGCGCGATCGGGTTCAGGTGGTCGTACATCTGCAACATGTTCGCATCCGCGGCCTGGGCGGCGGTATGCAAGAGCGATTTATAGGCGTCGGGCAGCGCCTCGTATTTTTCCTTGTTGAAGAAGAAGTGGACCGTCGGGCCACCTTCCCACCAACCGGGATAATAGTAATAGGGCGCGACCTTGTAGAAGCCCAGCTTCTGGTCGTCATAGGGGCCGACCCATTCGGATGCGTCGATCGTGCCCTTTTCCAGCGCCGGATAGATGTCGCCGCCGGGGATCTGCTGGGGCACGGCGCCCAGCTTTTCGAGCACCTTGCCGGCAAAGCCGCCGACCCGGATCTTGAGCCCCTTGAGATCCTCGAGCGTGTTGATTTCCTTGCGGAACCAGCCACCCATCTGGGCGCCGGTATTGCCGCCGGGCAGACCAAAGATATTATGGCCGGCCAGGAATTCGTTGAACAGATCGATGCCGCCGCCATGATATTGCCAGGCGTTCATCGCGCGCGCCGACAGTGCAAAGGGCACGGCCGAGCCAAGCGCAAAGGTCGGATCCTTGCCCCAGCTGTAATAGGCAACGGTGTGACAGGCCTCGACCGTGCCTTCGGTCACCGCGTCCTGGGCCTGAAGGCCGGGGACGATTTCGCCGGCGGCGAAAACCTGGATCTGGAATTTGCCCCCGGTCGCCTCGGACAGATATTTCGACAGCACCTCGGCGCCGCCATAGATCGTGTCGAGCGATTTCGGAAAGGACGAGGTCAGACGCCATTTCACCTCGGGCATTTCCTGCGCGATCGCGGGCGCGGCCAGGGCGGCGCCGGCTGCGGCGGTCACGCCGCCGACCGTGGCGCGGCTCAGAAATGCACGCCGGTCAAGCTGGTTGGTCTTTTTCATAAGTTCCTCCGCAATGATCGGCCTCTCTTTGGGGGCCGATTGGCGGCGATGTTTGCATGTGCAAACACGTCTGTCGAGATGCGACTGCGGCATTTTCAGCATTCGCGCCCGCTTCTCTGTCGTCGCGGGGCATCAGGTCGGGCGGGCGCGCATATCGCCGATCTTGTGGTTGCTGTTACGCACTACCCAAGCGGTTTGGGCTTGCCTATACTGACAGCGTTTTGGGGCTTTGGGGGAACAAGGGATGCGCTGCCCGTTCTGCGGAAATGTCGATACCCAGGTCAAGGATTCGCGACCGGCCGAAGATAACGTCGCCATTCGCCGGCGGCGATTCTGCCCGGCCTGCGGCGGGCGGTTCACCACCTATGAACGCGTGCAGCTGCGCGATCTGGTGGTGGTCAAGACCAGCGGCCGGCGCGAGGATTTCGACCGCAGCAAGATGGAGCGTTCGATCCGCATCGCCATGCAAAAGCGCCCGATCGAACCCGACCGCATCGATCAGATGATTTCGGGAATCGTGCGGCGTCTGGAAAGCATGGGCGAAACCGATATCCCCTCCAAGGTCATCGGCGAGATCGTGATGGAGACCCTGGCCCGGATCGACACCGTTGCCTATGTGCGCTTTGCCAGCGTCTACAAGAACTTTCAGGCGGCGGATGATTTCGACAAATTCGTGGCCGAACTGCGCCCCAGCGGCCCGGAAGAGTGAGCGTTTCCCGACCCGGCCTGCGCGACGATGCGCGCGACGATGCGCGCCACGATGCGCGCCACATGGATCAGGCGCTGGTGCTGGCGCGGCGCGGGCTGGGCAATACCTGGCCCAATCCGGCGGTGGGCTGTGTCATCATCCGTGACGGCGTCGTGGTCGGGCGCGGCTGGACCCAGCCCGGCGGCCGCCCCCATGCCGAGGTGATGGCGCTTGCGCAGGCGGGCGCGGCCGCGCGCGGCGCCACCGCCTATGTCACGCTGGAACCCTGTGCACATCACGGCAAGACCCCGCCCTGCGCCGAGGCGCTGGTGCGCGCGGGCATTGCCTGCGTGGTCAGCGCGCTGACCGATCCCGATCCGCGCGTCGCCGGGCGCGGCCATGCCATTCTGCGCGCCGCCGGTGTCGAGGTCCGCGAAGGCCTGCGCGCCGATATGGCCCGCGAGCTGCAACAGGGGTTTCTCAGCCGGATCACCCGGGGCCGGCCCATGTTGACGCTGAAACTCGCCAACAGCTTTGACGGACGCATCGCCACCGCATCGGGCGAAAGCCAATGGATCACCGGCCCCGAGGCGCGCCGCCATAGCCATATGCTGCGGCTGATCCATGATGCGGTGATGGTGGGGGGCGGCACCGCGCGGGCCGACCGGCCGGCGCTGAACGTGCGTGGCTTTGGGCCGGTGCGCCAGCCGGTGCGCATCGTGGTCTCGGCCAGCGACCTGCCCGAAATGCCGGCCGAGGATGGCGATCACGGCCCCCTGTGGCAGCTTTCCGGCCCGCCCGAGGCGGTGATGGCCGAGCTGGGCCGACGCGGCCTGACCCGGGTTTTCTGCGAGGGCGGGGGCGAGCTGGCCGCAAGCCTTTTGCGCGCAGGTCTGGTCGACCGGCTGGTCGGCTATACGGCGGGCATGGCACTTGGGGCGGATGGCCGCCCCTCGGTCGCGGGGCTGGGGCTCGCGCATCTGGCGGATGCGCCGCGCTTTCGGCTGCTCGAAACGCGCCGGCTGGGCGCCGATGTGCTGCATCTTTGGCAGCGCGACTGATCAGCGCCGCCAGATCCAGGCATAGCTGCTGAGCACCCCCTGCGCCTTGGCCAGAAGCCGCAGAGCCGGGCCGCCCATGGCGAAATCCGGGTCACTAAGCCGCGCCAGCGCGGTCTCTGGCGGGCAGGGCAGGCCGGCGCGTGGGTCGAAATAGCGCGGATAGGCGATCAGGACGGCGTGGATCAGGCGCGCCTGATCGACCTCGATCCGCCGCCGCGCGGGCACCGGACCCAGATCGCGGGTTAGGCCCCAGCCGGCATAGAAGGGCGCGCCCAGCGTGGTGACCGGCAGGCCGCGCAGCAGCGCCTCGAATCCCATGGTCGAGGTGATGGTCCAAAGCGCATCGACCCTGTCCATCAGCGCGGGCGCGCTGGCATGATGTGCCACGACATCGGCCAGCCCCGCCAGCCGCTCGGGATCGATGCGGCCGGGACGCAGGCCGGCCTCGACATCGGGATGGGGTTTATAGATCACGACCGCATCGGGATTTTCCGCCCGCACCCGTTCCAGCAGCGCCAGATTCGTGCGCTCGGCCCCGGCGCCAAGGCGGATCGAGGCGTCATCCTCGACCTGGCCGGGGACAAGGATACGGTGGCCGGGCGGCAGTTCGGGAAGCCCGCCGCCCAGATTGTATTTGGTGATCCCGGCGGCCGTCAGCTCGGCGGCCAGCGCCAGCGCCCGCGCCGCGCCCCCCGGCGGCAGCGGCGCGGCGATCAGCCGCTCAAGCCGGCTTTCGCGGGTCGGATCGTAATAGATGCCCAGATCGTCGGCGACGAGCGACAGCGGCGGCACCAGCGCCGCCCCGAGGCCGCGCGAGCGCAGAAACCCGTCCTCGACACGCAGGGCGCCGGGCGTCTCGCCCGCGCGATTGGCCCAGGTCAGGGTCACGCCCGGGCGCGGCTTTTCGGCAAAGCGCACGCCCGCGCCGCTGCCAAAAAAGCGCGCAACGAAGGGGCGCTTCCAAAGCCGCATCCCATAGGCCAGATGGCCGGCGCGATCCTCGCGCCAGGCGCGGGTTTCGGCCTCGATCTGGCGCAGGGCGCCCTCGAAATCGGTCAGCCGGTCCTGACAGGGATCGTACCAGACCGGGGCGATCAGATGGCTTGCGGCAAAGAGCGCCTCGATGGGCGCGGCTTGGCGCCGGGGCAGGGGATGGTGATCGTCCGAAAGCCCCCAGCCGGCGTAAAAGGGCCGGCCAAAGATGCGCGGACGGTGACCGGCCAGCATCGCCTCATATCCAAGTTGCGAGGACATGGCATAGACGCGCGCCGCCCCCGCCAGCAGCGCCCAGGGCGAAACCGGGCCATCGCACAGCGCATCGCCGGGCAAAAGATCGGCCGCCGAGAAATGCCCCGGACGCAGCCCGGCGACGGTTTCGGGATGGCTGCGGATGACGATGGGCAGGCCGGGATTTTCATCCCGCGCCGCCCGCAGCATCTCCAGAAACTCGGCCCGGCCCGCGCCCAGCAGCGAGGCATCGCCCCGGGTCTGGTCGATGACCAGAGCATAGCCCGGCGCGGGGGCGGCGGCTTGGGGCAGGTGGGTGTTGTATTTCGACAGATCCGCCGCGATCAGCCGGTCGATGGCGGCGCGGGCCTCGTCCATTCGCGCGGCGGTGGCGGGCGCGGTGGTCAGGCTTTCGATCAGCGAGGGCGCGGCCGGATCGAAATGCAGCCCCAGCGGATCGGCGATCAGGCCGATCGGTCCCCGTGCGCCCCGCGCCCGCCCGGGCAGGACCGAACGCAGAAAGGCATCCTCGACCCGCAACAGCCGCGCGCCGCGCCTTTGGGCGATGGCCATGCCGCGCCATGCGGTCGGGCTGTTGCCCCAGATGCCGACCCAATCGCCCGCGCCGGGCAGACCCAGCACCGGCCGCCATCCGACCAGCCGCAAAATGCGGCCAATACGCGGCCCGGTCAGAAAGCCGCCATTGAAAACGAAAAGCCGCCGGGGTGTCCCGGCGGCTTCTGAGTTCTCGTCGCTCACTTAACGGAAGGCGCTTTCGGCGGTGCCGACATCCGACGCCGTGCCGAGGATCGAGTTCATGATCTTTTGCCACTGCACGAAGGGCGCTTCGGTCACATAGACCGTGTCGCCGTCGCGAATGACGAAATCGCGGGCCACGAACATGCCGTCGGGCTTGGTCAGGTTCAGCACATAGGCCATGCGCTGATCGCCATAAATGTCGTTGCGGCCCAGAACCGCGCGGGCCACGGCCTGCGGTTCGGTACGCATGACAAAGACGCCCTTCGGATCGGCCAGCAGCGTCGCCAGACCGCCGACCATGGCCACGGCCTCGATGGCGTTGATCTGTTCATTGCCCAGCGGCACCTTGGTCTGGCCGCCCAGGGCGCCAAGCGCGGTAAAGCTGCGCTGATCTTCCTCGACCAGGATCACGTCGCCGGGACGCAGGGCGATGTCGTTGCGCGTATTGGAATAGAGATCGCGCAGCCAGACCTTGCCGCTTGCATTGCCGCGCTTGACGGTGACCACCGCGACCTCGGGTTCGATCGAGACGCCGCCCGATTTCGACAGCATCGAGGACAGCGTCCGCGTCGGGCGTTCGATCGGATAGACGCCCTGGGCGTTCACCTTGCCCATGACCGAGACGGTGGCGCCGTCGCCGGCGACGCGCGTGACCATGACCTGCGGATCCGGGGTCTGGCTTTCCAGTTTCTGGGTGATGATGCGGCGCAGCTCTTCGGGGCTGTTGCCGGCGGCGCGGACGCGCCCGGCATAGGGCACGAAGATATAGCCCTGGCTGTCGACCTGCAATTCGGTCAGCTGGGTCGAGCTGGCCCCGAGCGAGGTCAGGAGCCCGTCATCGACGTTTTCCCAGATCGAGAGGCCCAGCACATCGCCCGGACGCACCTCATCTGCGCCGACCTGACCGGCATTGCGGAAATCCGAACCGAAACCGTAAGCGGGCGAGTAATTGGCGGCGCGCGACACGCGGTCATCCACCTCGATGACATGGGAGGTGCCGCCCTTTTCGACCGAGCCCTTGTAGATTTCCCCCTTGGTCGGACCCGAACGGGGAAGGCCACAGGCCGAAACCAGAAGCGCCGCGCCAAGCAGTGCGACCACCGTGAGACGCGCGGTCAGCGGGCGCGCCATGGCGCGCGCCTCGTTTGAGCGCAGCGGCGAAATACTTGGTTGGGTCAATTGATTACTCCTGTCCTCTCGCACGATTCCCCGCATTCGCGGTCGCATTTTGGGGCAAACTAACGCAGCAATGGCCGCAATGCCATATTTTTGCCCGTTTCATTCGTCGGCGGCGTCCATCTGTTGCCGATATTTGCCACGTCCGGCGAACAGTGCCTGATAGGGATCCTCATGCGCCAACATCATGTCGACGACAATGCGCAGCGCATGCGCGCGCGAACGCGCGGCGTAATAGCCCCCCGGCACCTGACTGCTTTCCAGAAGGAAATCGCGATACCGGCGATAGGCGCTGGGGCGCGGACGGTGGGGATCGTGCAGGAAATCCGCCAGCGGCTGATCCGAGACCAGGCCCGGCTTGTCAAAGACCGCGCGCCCCATGGCCTTGACCGGCAGCCCCCGCCAAAGCGCCTGTTGCGCCGAGGTCGAATTCACCGTCACAGTGGCGCGCGCCTGATTCAAAAGCCGGGCCAGCTTGCCGCCGCGCACGAAATGGACGCGTTTCTCGATATTCAGATCACGGGCCCTGGCGCAGATCGCATGGCGGATGCCGCCGCGCCCATCCTCAAGCGGGTGGGCCTTGAAGACGATGCGATGGTGGCGCGGCGCGGTCCGGGCGAAATCGGTCAGCACCTGATCGGTGAAATCCGACATGCGCGCATAGGGGGAATGGGCGACGAAGTTTGAATCGTGTTCGAGCTGCATCAGCACCAGAACATAGGGAAACCCGCCCCGGCGCACCTGTTCGGCCTCGTAGAGGCGGGCCAGCGCGTCGATCGGCGTCATCACCAGCCGGCGCAGGTTCAGCCGGAATTCCTGCAACACGCCGATCTGGCGGTGGGTGCGGTAACCGGGATAACGCTGGTTCGCGACCAGCACGAAGAAATGGTAAAGCGCGCCATAGAATTTGTGGTGGCGCATGTCGCCCCAGCGGGCAGGGGGGCGGTTCGGTTCGCCGATGCGCGTGCGCAGCGCCTTGCGCATGTCGTCGAGCCCGATCTGCATCAGCGCCGAATGCCCGTTCGAGCCCCCGCGTTCATAGGTGATCCAGAAGGGCCGCAGATATCCTTCCTCAAAGACATGCAGGACCAGCCCGTCACGGGCCGCCGCCCGGCGGGCCGCGGCATGGACCGGGCGGACATCGCCGTAAAGCACGATATCGGTCACGCCCTTTTCGGCGATGATGCGGTCCAGATGCGCGGGCCATTCCTCGGGCGTGCCGGTATGGCGGATGAAATGCGCGCGGTCGGTCCAGAAGAATTCGTCCCCCGCATTGAAACCCACGCGCCAGACCTGCGCCCCGGTATCGCGCAACAGCCGCGCGGCACGGTCGAAGAACGGGCCATGCGGCCCCTGCAACATCAGAAACACCCGCTGCGCCGGGGACAGCGCCGTCACCGCCGCCATATCCTGCGCCGTACCGTTCGGTGCGGTATGCGGGGCGGGTTCCGCGGACGGGACCGGGGGGAAGTCTGGGCCTGACATCTTGGCGCGGGAATGGAGCCGGTTGCTGCGGAGGGGCTGGACGGGTTATGGACGGATTGCGGTCGGAAGGACCGGCGATTTCGGGGTGCGTCGTGATGACATGAATGCGCCCCCGTGTCACGGGTTTTTCCAAAACATGGAAAAGCGTTGCTTAATCGCGGCATCGCGTCGCTTGAAGATCGGGGGGCGACGCTCTAGGTCTCGGACAGCGCGTCAGACAAGGGGGCTTAGGATGTTTACCGGGATCATCACCGATATCGGCAGGGTCACTCAGGCCGAGATGCGCGGCGACATGCGCGCCCGAATCGCCTGTCATTATGACATGGCGGGGGTGGATATGGGGGCCTCGATCGCCTGTGACGGGGTCTGTCTGACGGTGATCGACAAGGGGCCGGACTGGTTCGATGTCGATATTTCGGCCGAAACGATCAGCAAGACCAATATCGACACCCATGGCTGGCATGCGGGCCGGCCGCTGAACCTTGAACGCGCGCTGCGCGTGGGCGACGAGCTGGGCGGCCATATCGTCAGCGGTCATGTCGACGGCACCGCCGTGATCGAGGACATGCATGACGAAGGCGACAGCACCCGCATCACCTTTCGCGCCCCGCCCGCGCTGGCGCGTTTTATCGCGCCCAAGGGGTCGGTGGCGCTGAACGGCACCTCGCTGACGGTGAACGAGGTCGATGGCGACCGCTTTGGCGTCAACCTGATCCCGCATACGCAACAGGTCACCACCTGGGGCGCGGCCAAGGTCGGCGACCGGGTCAACCTGGAAATCGACACGCTGGCGCGCTATGTCGCGCGGCTGGCCGAGGCGGGCTGAGGCGGTGGCGGGCATCGGGCATAATCGCGGCCCCGGCATGGGCAGCGGCTTTCGCGCCCATTGCTGGACCGTGGCCCGGCGCGAGCTTCTGGGCGCCAGCCTGCCCATCGAGGTGGTGCGCGTGCAGGTCCGGCGCGCGAAATCGCTGGGGCTGGATTACAAGACCTATGCCGGTGTGCGCGCCACCACCGGGCGCGATCTGGTGGCATTCCTTTATTCCTCGAACGCGCTGGCTGTGTTCCGCCCCGATCAGCCGGTCGGCGCGGTCGAGCGCGCGCGCATCGCCTCTGTCGCCGCGTCACCGCATCTGGGATGCGCGCCGGGGCTTGCGCCCGAGGCGCTGGGACGGCAGATCGGCGCGGTCTCGGCGCGCGATCTTGTCCCCTTTGGCAGCAGCTGGGCGCGGATGCGCGATGAAATGAAGGCCTGGCTCAGGGCGCAGGGCCTGCCGGGCGATGCGGTGCTGATGATCGGGGAAACCGAGCATGAGCGGGAAATGATGACGGCCGGCGGCTTGGCGGGATTCCTGACCGGGCAGCGGTTCTTTGCAGGAGCGGCGGATGCAGTATGACACCCCCGGACCGGTCGAAAGTGACTGGTCGGATGTGATCTCCTCGACCGAGGAAATCATCAACGAGGCCCGCAACGGCCGGATGTACATTCTTGTCGATCACGAGGATCGCGAGAATGAGGGCGATCTGTGCATCCCGGCGCAGATGGCCACGCCCGATGCGATCAACTTCATGGCCATGCATGGACGCGGGCTGATCTGTCTGGCGCTGCCGGCGTCGCGGATCGACGCGCTTGGCCTGCCGCTGATGAGCCCCAAGAATTCCAGCCGGCACGAGACCGCATTCACCATGTCGATCGAGGCGCGCGAAGGCGTGACCACCGGCATTTCCGCCCATGACCGCGCCCATACCGTCGCCGTGGCCATCGACCCGACCAAGGGCGCGGCCGATATCGCGACGCCGGGCCATGTCTTTCCGCTGCGCGCCCGCGATGGCGGCGTGCTGGTCCGCGCCGGCCATACCGAGGCGGTCGTCGATGTCTCGCGCCTTGCCGGCATGAACCCTTCGGGCGTGATCTGCGAGATCATGAACGAGGACGGCACCATGGCGCGCCTGCCCGATCTGGTGGCCTTTGCCCAGCGGCACGGCTTGAAGATCGGCACCATCAGCGACCTGATTTCCTATCGCCGCCGCCACGACAACCTGATCGCCGAGCGCACGCAGCGTCCGGTCCAGTCGATCCATGGCGGCGACTGGATGATGCGGGTCTTTGCCGATGAGACCTCGGGCGCGGAACATATCGTGCTGACCAAGGGCGATCTGACCACCGCCGAGCCGGTGATGGTGCGCATGCATGCGCTGGACCCCCTGCATGACGTGCTTGGCATCGGGCGCGAGGATGCGGGCGAGCTGTCATCCGCGATGCGCCTGATCGGCGAAGAGGGGCGCGGCGTCGTCGTGCTGTTCCGCGATCTGGAAAAGACGCTGCCGGTGCAGGGCGAGGTTTCGCCCCATGTGCTGCGCCAATACGGGCTGGGGGCGCAGATCCTGTCCTCGCTGGGGCTGTCCGAGTTGATCGTGCTGACGAATTCCGCGCCGGTGAAGGTGGTCGGGCTTGACGCCTACGGGCTTTCGATCCATTCCACCCGTTCGATTCCAAAAGGGTGACGCGATGGCCGCCAGCATTGATCATTACCAACTTCCGCTGCCCACGTTTCAGAGCGCGGTGCGCCTGCTGATCGTCGTCTCGCCCTATTACCGGCAGATTGCCGACGGGCTGATCGAGGGCGCGCGCGCGGTGGCGATGCAAGCTGGTGCGACCGTCGATCTGGTCGAGGTGCCCGGCGCGCTGGAGATCCCGACCGCCATCGGGCTGGCGGCCAGCCGCAATCTTTATGACGGCTATGTCGCGCTGGGTTGCGTGATCCGGGGCGAAACCACGCATTACGACACGGTCTGCAATGACAGCTCGCGCGGGATCACCCTTTTGGGCCTGCAAGGGCATTGCATCGGCAATGGCATCCTGACGGTGGAAAACACCGATCAGGCGGTGGTGCGCGCCGATCCGCATGGCCAGAACAAGGGCGGAGGCGCCGCCGCCGCCGCGCTGCATCTGATCGCGCTGAAACGCGGCTGGGAAAGCCGCACCGCCGGCGGCCCCGACGCCGCGGCCACGCCCCGCGACGTGATCCGGCTGGCCGGCGAAATCGACGGGCCGGTGGGCGCATGAGCGGGCAGGGCAAGACCGACCGGCGGGGTTCCGGGGATCGTGACGCCCGCCGCGCGCGCAGCGCGGCCGCACGGCTTTACGCGGTTCAGGCGCTGTTTCAGATGGAGGCCGGCGGCCAGTCCGCCGACCGCGTCCAGCGCGAATTCCTGAACTGGCGCATTGGCCGCGAGGGCGAGGACGAGGATATCGTTTCCGCCGAGGCGGATGACAAACTGTTCGCGCGCATCGTCGACGATGCGGTGAACTGGCAAAGCAAGATCGACCAGATGACCGATCGGGCGCTGGTGGCGAAATGGCCCATCGACCGCATCGACCCGGTGCTTCGGGCGCTGTTTCGCGCCGCCGGGGCCGAGCTGGTGACGCCGAAAACGCCGCCCAAGGTGGTGATCGCGGAATATGTGCGCATCGCCGAGGCGTTTTTCGCCGAAGGCCGTGAGGCGAAATTCGTCAATGCCGTGCTGGATTACATGGCCCGCGAGGCGCGCCCCGAGGCTTTTTGACGCCTCGGGATTATCGGGGCTTCGGATCCGGGCATTTTGGGCCTAGACTGTGCGAACCGCGCGTTCCCATGTCCGAGGTTCCCCCATGCCCCAGCTTGTCAGGCTTTATATCATTAGCATCGCCATCGGCTGCGCGCTTTCGGCGGGGTTCACCGCCGCGCTGATCGCGCTGGATGTGGCCTCGATCCGGCATCTGGTGTCCTCGACGGCGGGGGGCTGGATCGCGATCCTGATGCTGTTCGTGTTCCATGCCGTGCTGTTTTCGGGGGTGCAATTCGCGATCCGCATCATGCTTATGGCACAGGACGACACCCCGGGCGGCGGTCTGCGACAGGGGATTCGCGCCACTCTTGAGGCGCTGGGCACGCCCAGCCGCATCCCCGGCCATGTCCGCAACCCGGCCCCGGCGCGTGCGCGCAAAGGTTAGCGCCCACATAGGGGCCGGATTTTTCCACATTGACTGTGGGGCTTTCGCAACAATGGGCGCAATCATCGCGCCCATTTTTTATGCCTGAAAATTAGGCATATCTTATATGCAAGTGAACTGTTTCGTTCCCGACATGTTCTGTGAACCTTGCGGTTCATGGTAAGGGTATGAAAACCATGACAATAACATGTCGCAACCTATCGGCGAATTGGTTTCATCACTTTTGACCATGGTCCATTTTCCGCCGATGCGTATTTCCCGGGGATTCTTCACTTTTCCGAGAGGCGGGGCGCCGTTTCCTCGCCGTCTTTAACCAATCCCGCTCCCGTCATAGCTGTGTTCCAGCAGAGATGCTCGTGACCGTCAGTATCGGTTGCGAACAGGAAACGGTTCGAAAAAAGGACTGATGAAGATGAAAACCCTCGCTTACCTTGCAGGCGCCACCGCTCTGGCCGCAACGCTGGCCTCGCCTGCCTTCGCACAGATGGAATCCAGCGCTGGCGCCGATGCCGTCGGTATCTCGGATGTCAGCGAACAGATGAAAGACGTCCAGGACGCGGTTCAGGACGATTTTGACCGCTCGGGCGACGCCTATCGCTTTGGCAGCCCGGAAAGCCGCCAGGGCCTGTACGGCTCGGTCGCGCTGACCTATGCCGGCCGCACCGGCAACAATGAGAGCCAGGATTTCAGCCTGGCTGGCCGCCTATCCTATAACCAGGGCCAATTCTCGCAATCGGTCGGCCTGCTGCTGGAATACGGCGAAGACGACAATGGCGACAAAGATGTTGAAAAGACCTCGGTCATCTATGAGGGCATGTACAACATCAATGACCGCTTCTACGGCTTCGCTCTTGGCCGTCTGACCACCGACGGTCTGGCCGCCGATACGGTCGCTCTGGGTGACGACGAGACCTTTGCCGATCTCGACGGCAACCTGAAGCGTGACGCCTATTTCGGTGTCGGCCCGGGCTATCGCATCTTTAACAGCGACGCGACCGCATGGCGCGTTCAGGCCGCGGTCGGTATCCGTTACACCAAGACCGTGGACGTGCTGACCGTCGATGCGACCGACGACCAGACCGGTACCTTCGAGTACAATTCCGAAACGGATATCGGTTACATGCTGTCGTCGCGCTTCTATCACAAGTTCAGCGACAACTTCTTCCTGACCAACGACACCGACTATCTGACCTCGGACGCCAATGACACGATCACCAACGATCTGGGTCTGAACTTCAAGATGTCGGACGCCTTTGCGACCCGCGTGTCCTACAAGACCGAATATGTTTCGGACCGTTCGATCCGCACCGACAACACGCTGGGCGTGTCGCTGGTTTACGGCTTCTAAGACTCTCTCTTCTCTCTCGTGAAAAGATTGGGGGCGGCCTTCGGGCCGCCCCCAATTCGTCATGCCCCAAGGCAGGGCTGCCGGTCATTCGTTCCGGACCAGAAGCACCACCCCCGCCGGATCCGAGGTCCAGAGACCGTTGACATCGTCCAGCGGCTCAAGCTCGTCCCGCCGGGGACTTTCCAGCCGTTCGAGGGCCTGATCGGGGTGATCGCTGAACAGCTCGAGCCAGACGTCGACCTGGCTTTGTTTCTCGACACGATCGATCCACAGGGTCATGTCGCCAAAGGCGAAACCGGTGCTGTTGGTCAGCGTCTTCACGACCGCCAGCCCGACCTTGTCGCGGTAAAATGCGACCGTCTCATCCCATTTATAGAGGGGAACCTTGATGGCGATGTTCTTGCCCGGCCTGATATCCATAGCTCTCCTCCCATAAAGGGGGCAAAGCCTAGGGGGATGGGCAGGTCATGGCAACCTGCTGCGGGGCAGGGTGCGGGCGGCGGGAACCGCAGCAACCGTGGCAGCGCTAGTTTCCCCGAAAGCCTGGATATCCAGGTGGGCGCCAGGTAACGGAACCAGGGCCCCGTCAGAGCCAGCCCCCTCGGTGAAATTATAGGCCAGTGGAAAAAGAGGCCACACACGCGAAGAGCAGAAACCCGCCAGCCCCGAAAATAAGCCTCGGAGAGGGCCGCCGCAAGAGGGGGAAGGGGCAGGGCGGGCGATCCCGCGCTTGCGCAATGTTTCCGTTTCGTTCATGTTCAAGGTATGGAGCACGATCCCCCTATTTCCCCCGATGCCTTGCCCGCCCGCCCCGGCGAACAGCTGGCGCGCGGCGTGGCGCGGCTTTTGACCACGATGGGCCATGCCGCATTGACCGAATTCGTGCCGGCCGGCGGATTGCGGGTGGATGTGATCTCGATCACGCCAAAGGGCGAAATCTGGGTGGTGGAATGCAAGAGCTGCCGCGCGGATTACGTCGCGGACCGCAAGTGGCAGGGGTATCTGGAATTCTGCGACCGGTTTTTCTGGGCGGTCGATGCGGGGTTTCCCGATGAGATGCTGCCAGACGGGACCGGGCTGATCCGCGCCGATCCCTGGGGCGCCGAATTGATCCGCACGGCGCCCGAACAGCGGCTGCCGGCCGCGCGCCGGGCGCGGCTTTTGCGCGATATCGCCCGGGTTTCGACCATGCGGTTGCTGGCGCTCAAGGATCCGATGGGGATCAGCGGCGCGGCTTTTTAGCGCCCTTTCCCGACGTCTCGCCGGAGGGGCCGGTCATGGCGCGCGCAGCCTCGGCGGCGGCCAGCAATTCCTCGGCGATCTCTTCCGCCTCGTCGGGGTCGAAATCCAAGGGCAGATCGACATTCTCGGCCTCGACATAGATTCGCACCATACCGCGATCGGTCGGTCCGATCTGCAGATTCGCTGCGATATCGCTTTCGCTGTTGATGCTCATCCCGGCACTCCTGGCTTGTCGCCTTTTGATAGGGGATATTCCTTACAGCGCGCGGCAAAAACCGGCAAGTCGGGCTTGCGCCCGTCAAAGCGTGGCGCTAGATAGCAGCCCTGTGCCGCCTTAGCTCAGTTGGTTAGAGCGCTAGATTGTGGATCTAGAGGTCCCCCGTTCGAGCCGGGGAGGCGGTACCATCCCCCCAAAAAAGCCATATGAAAATTCGCCCTCTGCGTGGGGATCGCGCTTGCTTTGACGCGTTCCCGGCTGTCCCGATGATCCTTTGCGGGGCACATGCTATGGAACGAAACGCGGGCTTGGGCAGTTTTATCCGCGAATGCAGTTAACACCTTGCGAAAGGGATGATCATGGCAAAATCCGATGTGACCGCCGATGAACTGAAAGCCCAGGCCCGGGACGCCGCCGATGAGGTTGGCCGCCACGCGCGCCGCGCCGCCGAGGATGCACAGCAGACCGCCGCCGCCATGCGCGACAAAGGCGCCGAGCTTTACGACACGGTCCGCGAGAAAGGCGCCGAATTCGTCGATGCGGCCCGCCAGCGCGGCCAGGAATATACCGAAACCATGCGCGAACGTGGGCATGAATATGGTGAAAGAGCCCGCGACGAGGCCCGCCGCATCTATCGCGAAGGCAAGCGCGGCGCCGGCGAAGTCGCCGCGCATGCCGAGGAATATTACGACGAGGTTTCGGGCATGGTGCGCCGCAATCCTGCACAGGCCCTTGGCATTGCCGCCGGCGTGGGCTTTCTCTTGGGTCTGATCATCGCGCGCCGCTGAGGTCCTGAATGTTCGCCTATGCCAGGAATATGCAGCTTGCCCTTGGGGACAAGCTGCGCCGTGCCGGTCTGACCGCGGGGGCGGGGGTATTCCTGCTGATCGGTCTGGGCTTTCTGCTGGCGGCGCTATGGACATGGCTGGCCCATCATCTGGGCTGGGGTGCGCTGGGGGCGTCGCTGGCGATTGGTTCGGGATTCGTGGCCATCGGGCTGATTCTTTTGCTTCTTGCCCGCAATGAACGCCACCCGCTGCCCACGCCCGACGAGCTGAAGACCGAGGTCGAGGCCCAGGTCAGCGGCATGGCCGATGCCGCCATCGCCCGGGTCAGCGGCGCCGCCGATCAAGTGGTCGAGCGCGCGACCGGCAAGGCCAGCCGGCTGATGGGGCTGGCCGGGCAAAAGGCCCGTTCGGCCACGGATGACCTGGCCTATCGGGCCGATCGCTATGCCGACCGGGCCGAGTCGCAGGCCTATCGCGCCGCGCGGCAGGCCGAGGATGCGTTGCGGGGCGCGCCGCGCCGCGATGACCAGGGCGCAGATTTGCGTGCCCCCACGGCAACCATCGCGCCGCTTTTGGGTGCCTTTGCGGTGGGGATCACGCTGGCCTCGCGCCTGAGGGCGTGGCGCAACCGTGACAAGGCGCATCCGCAGGATTGGGATCCCGCCGAGGATTGGTCCGACGACCCGGATGATCGGCGCTGAAATTTCGGCGTATCGGATGCGAGCCATGTGCCGGCGACCATCTGAACGCATCCAGAGAATGGCTTGCGCCGGGAAAGTTATCCCGGCGCAAGCCTTTTGATTTGGGGCGTATCAGTCGGGACAGCGCGGGCGCAAATGGTTTGCGGCCGCATCGGGGCGAGGTATTTTCCCACCGCTTGGAAATATGGCAGCTCGCAGGGCGAGAATGATCAGCTTGGAGCACCATATTCCCGGACAACATTTGATTTCGCGCAAGCATATGAAAATATGCCATTTATGTTTCAGAAATATTGATTTTGATCGGAAAATATTCCGTCTGCGATCCTTTTTGATGGCCCGCAGCCCGTAATGGCCGTTCCGGTTTATGCCCTCGTCATGCCTCGCCTCAGGCGGGTATTTAGTGAAAATTTTCTACCTACACTGGATATTAACTTCCGCCCGCTATGACATTTCGGAAATGACGGCATCCGTCTCGATCCCGGTGAAATCCGGGGAAAGGCGATCACGGGCCGCATTCCTGTATGACGTTTCGGAACTGGTGGGAAAACCATGGAAGTGCAGAAGATCCAGATTGCTGAGCCCGTTCTTGGCGCGCAAATCCTTGCTCCGGTCACGGCCGAGGTCGTCTATTGGGAGGCCGGTGCCGGCTTTCCGATGGCCATCGGGGCAGGGCGCGCATTCGATCCGAATATTTATGAAGCCTATAACGACCGGCTTGGCGCGCCTTCCTCCGGGGACCATATCGTTCTGGATGGGATCAGCGCCAAGATCGTGCTGACCAGCTGGAACGACGGATATGCCCTTTGCAACGGCGCCCGGATCAATTTTTCGGATATCGAACGCGTTCACGGCACGGATGGAAACGATATCGTGCGCGCCGGAAAGGCGCAGGCCTTTGACGGCTGGCGCGGCATTTCAGTTTTCACCGGGGACGGGAACGATGACATCGTCGGTTCCGCCTATGATGACCTGATCGACCCGGGCACGGGCAACAATATCATCCGGGCCGGCGCCGGGACCGATCTGGTGAATGCCGGTGGCGGCAATGATACGGTCTATATGGGCGAAGGCGACGACAATTTCCGCTGGGGCCGGGGCGGGGCCGACTGGCTCGATCCGGGTGAGGATCTGGTCTATGGCGGCGAAGGCAACGATGTCTTCAACGCCTGGGCGTGGCGCGGCGGTGATCGCAACGCGTGGGAGGGGGTGACCCTGACCGTGACCGGAACCCGGGCTGATGGCGCCATTTCGGGGCGGGCATTGGTCGCGCTTGGCGACACGGGGGATAGCGCGAATGCACGCTATCAGGGGATGGAACTGCTTTGGACCCATAACGGCAACGACACGGTCGATGGCAGCGCCGCAAGGGTAACCGATCATATCGGTTTTCACGCCAACACCCGCTGGGGCAGCGATGTGCTGATCGGCAGTTCGGGCCACGACACCCTTGAGGGCGGCGAGGGCAGGGATACCATCACCGGCGGCGCGGGCAATGATCTGATTGCAACGAATGGCGACTGGTGGGCGATGAACGCGGCGGGTGACGGCGATGCAGACACGCTGATCTTTCTGCACGGTTCGGGACAGGATACGGTGACCGGCTTCGACGTCGGAACCGACATTCTGGACTTTGGCGATCGTGATTATGTCGCCTCGGTGAACCATGCGGGGACCTTGATCGACCTCGGCTTTGGTGACGAGGTGCTTCTGGCCGGTGTGTTCAACTATGTATGATCCGCGATAAAGATCGGGGGGACGGACTCTGCTCTTGGGTCCGTCACCGCCGGGGGGCAGAGATGCGTCCCCAGCACATTCGTGAGACAGCCGATTACATGGCCAATGGGGCAGATATGCTTCTCGATGCCAAGGTTGTCGCCACCTGTTAAGATCGGCGAAGCGGTTCTTCACGGCATGGTTTCGATATGCTGCGGCCTCACGATCAAGCACGGGCGCGCGAGTTATGCGTCAAGCATCGCGACCTGAGCAGTGCTGTTGCGAGGGCGGGTGATCGGCTTTGTTCTGGCTGACTAAACAGCGCGAAACAACCTGGCACGATGAAGGCTGACAGGACAGCATCGGTTTCGGGCGCGAGCCCAGCATGCGAGTGACCGGCCATGTTCTTATATCATCCTTGCTCGGGGTAGGCCGCATGATGGCGGGTAGGCCGCATGATCAGGATGCATGCGGCGCAATGCTTCACATATACAGCATGTCGGGGCTTGCCCGTGCTGTCTTGCTACATCTCGGCACGGGTAAGCATGATATATTGATAATCCGTATTATGTAATATAAATATTGCACCCGGTACGGACCCGCCATAGATTGCCCAACAGCGACGCTCGACGCGCTTTCGACAATATGCTGAAAAAGGATCACAGGATGGCGGTCAGCCCACCGGTTTGCGACTTTGGCGCCACGATGCCCGATTTCGCACTTCCTGATCCTGCTGGCCGCATGCATCGCCTAGACGAGATTGCTGGCGCGCGTGGCACATTGGTCATGTTCATCTGCAATCACTGTCCCTATGTGCAGGCCATCGCTGATCGCATCCGGCGCGACGCGGCGGATCTGCAAAAGCATGGCATTGGCGTTGTGGCGATTTCGGCCAATGACATCGCCGAATATCCGCAGGATGCGCCGGCGCAGATGAAAATCGAGGCGGCCCGGCACGGCTTCACCTTTCCCTATCTTTACGACGAAACCCAGACAGTCGCGCGGGCCTATGGCGCCGAATGCACCCCGGATTTCTTTGGCTACAATGCAAACGGCGAATTGCAGTATCGCGGCCGGCTGGACGCGTCCGGGCGCAGCGCGGGCGCTGCGGATGCGCGACGCGAATTGTACGAAGCTATGGTGCAGATCGCCGAAACCGGGCAGGGTCCGCGCGAGCAGATTCCCTCGATGGGATGTTCGATCAAATGGAAGGCCTGAATGAACGTTTGCTTTGCCCCCCGCCCCGTGGTGTTCGATCTTGACGGCACGCTGATCGACAGCGCCCCGGATATCCATGCCTGCGTGAACACCGTGCTGCGCATGAACGGCACCCGGCCGCTGACGCTGGATCAGGTGCGCAGTTTTATCGGCGGTGGCGTCGATCTGTTGTGGCGGCGGGTGATCGCGGCGACGGGACTGCCGGTCGAGGCACATCGCGACCTCGTCGCCTCGTTCATGACCCGCTATCATCAGGCGACGGCCCTGACGCGGCTTTACCCGCATGTACTTGAAACTTTGGGGATTTTATCCGATCGTGGCTATCCCTTGGGCATCTGCACGAACAAGCCGCTGGGGCCGACGCACACGGTTCTGGAACATTTCGGCATCGGCCAGCTTTTCGGCACCGTCATCGGCGGCGATTCCCTGCCGCAGAAAAAGCCCGATCCCGCGCCGCTGCGCGCGGCTTTTGCCGCCCTTGGCGCGGATCCCGCCGCACCGCGCGGGATCTTTGTCGGGGACAGCGAATTCGATGTCGAAACCGCGCGCAATCTTGGGGTGCCGATGCTGCTGTTTCTGCGCGGCTATCGCAAAACCGCACCGGAAGACCTGTTGCATCGCGCATCTTTCGACGATTTCGCGCAATTGCCGCTGTTGGTCGAGGAGGTCGCCGCGATCTGAGTCCGGCGGTTTGCCGGCTTGACAGCGCGCCCAGAAACGCGCTGATCCGTCGAAAACCTGTCCGCCGCATGCCGGACGAAAGATGACCCAAGGAGACGCCATGGACCTGCGCCAATTGACCCCGGACCTCGCGGTTTCGCCTCATATCCTGCCCGAAGAGGTGCCGGCCCTGGCCGAAGCCGGTTTCCGCGTGCTGATCAACAACCGTCCCGATGACGAGGTCGGCGCCGATCACGATCACGACGCCATGCGCGCCGCGGCCGAGGCCGCAGGCCTGCGCTATTACTATATTCCCTTTACCCCGGGCCAGATCACGCCCGACATGATCGCGGCGCAAGCCGAGGCGCTGGCCGGCCCCGGCCCCAAGGTGGCCTATTGCCGATCCGGCAACCGCTCGACCGTGCTTTGGGCGCTGACCCGCGCCGGGACCGAGCCGGCCGAGGATCTGTTGAGCACGGCCGCGGATGCGGGCTACGATCTGACGGGGATCCGCCCGCTGATCGAATCGCTGGCGGATCGCCGGCGCTGATCCTGCCGCCATCGTGCGGAAAGGGCGTGGAACCACAACCAGTTCAATGAGTTTCCTGATGGACGGCCCGCAAATCGGGGGAAATCGCTCCCGATCCGGGTGAACAGGAAGGAAATGCAATGAATTCGATTATCTATCTGGTCGGCCTTGTGGTTGTGGTTTTGTTCATCCTCAGCATGCTTGGCCTGCGCTGAGCGCTGGCTGCAATTGCCGCTGGCCTTTCGCGCCCCTCTGCGGTACGGGGGCGCGACTTCTGAAAAAGGCCCGCCCCCATGGACATTCGCAATATCGCGATCATCGCTCACGTTGACCACGGCAAGACCACGCTGGTCGACCAACTGCTGAAACAATCCGGCAGTTTCCGCGAAAACCAGGCCGTGGCCGAACGCGCCATGGACAGCAACGACATCGAACGCGAACGCGGCATCACCATTCTTGCCAAGGCGACCTCGGTCGAATGGAAAGGCACCCGGATCAATATCGTCGACACCCCCGGCCATGCCGATTTCGGCGGCGAGGTCGAGCGCATCCTGTCGATGGTGGACGGTGTCTGCCTGTTGGTCGATGCGGCGGAAGGTCCCATGCCGCAGACCAAGTTCGTCACCTCGAAGGCGCTCGCGCTCGGGCTGCGCCCGATTGTCGTGCTCAACAAGGTCGACAAGCCCGCGGCCGATCCCGACAACGCCCTGAACGAGGTGTTCGACCTTTTCGCCAATCTGGGCGCCAGCGACGAACAGCTTGATTTCCCTCATCTTTACGCATCCGGCATCGGCGGCTGGGCGGATGAGACACTGGACGGTCCGCGCAAGGACATGTCGGCGCTTTTCGATATGGTGCTGCGCCATGTCGAGCCGCCCAAACAGATCGCCCGCCAGGACGAGCCGTTTCAGATGCTGGCCACGACGCTGGGCAGCGACCCCTTTATCGGCCGCATCCTGACCGGCCGGGTCGAGGCCGGGCGCGCAAAGGCCGGCGACACGATCAAGGCGCTGGCGCGCGACGGCGAGCGGATCGAACAGTTCCGCATCAGCAAGGTTCTGGCCTTTCGCGGCCTGACCCAACAGCCCATCGACGAGGCCGTTGCGGGCGATATCGTCACCATCGCCGGCATGTCCAAGGCGACCGTGGCCGACACGCTCTGCGCCCCCGAGGTGGAAACCGCCCTGCCCGCGCAGCCCATCGATCCGCCGACGATCAGCGTGACCTTTGGCATCAATGACAGCCCGCTGGCCGGTCGCGACGGCAACAAGGTGCAATCGCGCGTGATTCGCGAACGCCTGATGAAAGAGGCCGAAACCAACGTCGCCATCAAGGTCGAGGATACACCCGGCGGCGATGCTTTCGTGGTCTCGGGGCGCGGCGAATTGCAGATGGGCGTGCTGATCGAAAACATGCGCCGCGAAGGGTTCGAGCTTTCGATCTCGCGCCCGCGGGTGATTTTCCGCGACATCGACGGCGTCCGTCACGAGCCGATCGAGGAAGCGATCATCGATGTCGATGACGAATATACCGGCGCCGTGATCGACAAGCTGACCGGCAACCGCAAGGGCGATCTGGTCGAGATGAAGCCCGCCGGCCATGGCAAGACCCGCATCGTCGCGCATGTCCCCTCGCGCGGGCTGATCGGCTATCAGGGCGAGTTCATGACCGACACGCGCGGCAATGGCGTTCTGAACCGCATCTTCCACAGCTGGGCGCCCTATAAAGGCCCGATCCAGGGTCGCCGTCAGGGCGTGCTGATCTCGATGGAGGATGGCGTTTCGGTGGCCTATGCGCTCTGGAACCTCGAAGAGCGCGGCAAGATGTTCATCGGCGCCCAGGAACAGGTCTATCAGGGCATGGTGATCGGCGAGCATTCGCGCGACAACGACCTTGAGGTGAACCCGCTCAAGGGCAAAAAGCTGACCAACGTCCGCGCCTCGGGCACGGATGAGGCCGTGCGCCTGACCCCGCCGGTCCGCATGAGCCTTGAAGAGGCCATCGCCTATATCGACGATGACGAGCTGGTCGAGGTCACCCCCAAGAATATCCGGCTGCGCAAGCGCTATCTCGATCCGCATGAGCGCAAGCGGCAAGCCCGTGCGGATGCTTGATATTTTTACGATACAGGCTTCCGCAATGGCGGAAGTCTGATACATTCGGACGCAGAGAACCTGCAGGAGCGGCTCATGGAAAGCCGGGGCAATGTCTATCAGAACCTGATTTTCGCCGCCCAGAAGGCTCTGGACGAAACCGGGGAATTGCCAAGCATACCGGCGCAGCTTTCCCAGCTTAGCGGGATCGACGAGACGGATATCGGCAATATCTTCCGCTCGGACAGACAGCTTCACGAGGCGCTGCTCTATCACGCCGTCACCCTGCTCAACGATGCGGTGCGTCAAAGCGTGATCAACGCCAACAGCTCTGACCCGCTGAAACAGCTTCGGGCTATTGGCCACGGCTATCTGTGCTGGGCCGAAAACAATCCGACGCTGTTCCGGCTGGTCGTGGACGGCCTCAATGGCGAGATCACGCCGGAAAGCACGCTCTATCGCTTCACGGTCTCGATGCGCGATCTTTATCGCCGCAAGCTAACCGAGATGCAGCGGCTGGGCATTCTGTCCGCGGATACCGATATCGAGATATCGACCATGATGCTGCATTGCCTGGTCAAGGGCGGGAACATGATGTTCCTGACCCGCAATACCGATCCGTGGTTCGAACATGACGACCGTTCGACCATTGCGCTGGCCGAAAACATCTTTACCGAATTTCTTCGCAATCTGGTCCGCGCCAACCGGCCGGTCCCGCAACCGGCCTGAACGACCGGCGCGGGGATCGGCTTTGGCCTAGACCTGACGCTCGGGCAGGTTCACCACCAACCCGTCCAGTTCGGGCGTCACCTTGATCTGACAGGTCAGGCGCGAGCGCGCGGGATCGGGCTGATAGGCAAAATCCAGCATGTCCTCCTCCATCGGGTCGCGCGGCGGCAGCCGGTCGACCCAATCCGGCGCGACATAGACATGACAGGTCGAACAGGCGCAGGCCCCGCCGCAATCCGCGTCGATGCCGGGCACGCCATTGTCGCGCGCGCCCTCCATCACCGTCATGCCGGGCTTGACGTCGATTTCGTGGATGGTGCCGTTATGCTCGATATAGGTGATCTTGGCCATGGGTGCCCTTCCTTGCGCTTTCCTATCGCAGATAGGTCATCGCGGCGGGCGTGAAAAGCCCCGCAGATTCAGCGTACCCGTTCCGCGCGCAGTGCCCGCAAGTTCGAAAACAGGATAATCGCCGCCCCGGCAAAGACCCAGATGTCGATCGCCTCGTGATAAAACAGATAGCCCACGATAGCGGCCAGCGGCACCCGCAGGAAATCGACCGGTATCGCGACCGAAGCATCCAGCCGGCGCAAAGCCTGCGCCATGCAGTAATGCGCGCTCAACGCCCCTGCCCCGGCAAGGATCATCCAGGGCAGATCGGCGATATGCACCGGCCGCCAATCCGTCAGCGCCGCCACCAACCCCAGCGGCAACTGGATCAGGATCATCCAGGCCACGATGACACCGGGCGAATTCTGCCGCGTCAACAGCTTGACCAGCACCAGAGACAGCCCATAGCCCATGGCCGCGATCAGAACCAACCCCGCCGCCGGATCGACAATGCCGGTCCCGGGACGGACGATGACCAGAACGCCCAAGAATCCCCCCAGCACCGCCAAAAGCCGCGCGCGCGTCGGTCGCTCATGCAGGATCGCCCAGGCAAAAAACGCCACCCAGACCGGCATGGTGAATTCCAGCGCGAAAACCGAGGCCAGCGGCATGAGCACCACCCCGATGGTCCAGAAATACTGTGCGGTGAAATGGACCGTGTTCCGGATCAGCTGCAACCGGAACTGCCGCATCTGGCGAATTTCCGGCCAAAGACTGCGCATGAACAGCGCGATCACGAAAAGCCCCACCAGCGCCCGAAAAAACAGCACCTGCCGGATCGACAGATTCGCCGCCAGCTCGCGCGACCCGATGGACATGCCGATAAAGGATCCCATGCTCAGCGCCATCCAGCCAAGCCCGACCCAGAGCCCGCGCCTCGCCTGCGCATCGACGGAAATGCCCGTATCGCCCATATCCCGCCCCCGTCGCAACGCCGCGACCTTAGCCCCTCTGCAATGGAAAGCAAACGGCGACAGGATCTTACCGCTTCTTCTTCATGAGAATATCCCGGGGTCCGGGGCAGAGCCCCGGAACAGGCCTCACGCCCTGCGCAGCGCCAGCACCGCGTTCAGCCCGCCAAAGGCAAAGGCGTTCGAGAGCACCGCCTCGACCCGCGCCTCGCGCGCCTCATTCGGAACCACATCCAGCGCGCATTCGGGATCGGGCTCTTCATAGCCGATGGTCGGCGCGATCACACCATCGCGCAGCGCCATGATACAGGCCAAAAGCTCGACCGCGCCGGTGCCTCCAATCAGATGCCCATGCATGGACTTGGTCGAAGACATCATCAGCCGGTCGGCATGATGACCAAAGGCATGGGCCACGGCGGCGCATTCGGTCTTGTCATTGGCGGCCGTGCCGGTGCCATGGGCGTTGATATAGCCGATCTCATCGGGGTTCATATGCGCGTCGAGCATGGCCCCGGTGATGGTGCGCTCGGCACCGATAGCCGATGGCATGACGATGTCCTGCGCATCGGCCGACATCGAAAAGCCCACGACCTCGGCCAGAATATCGGCGCCGCGCGCGACCGCGTGCTCCCAGTCCTCAAAGACAAAGACGCCCGCGCCCTCGCCCTGCACCATGCCGTTGCGCGTGGCCGAAAACGGCCGGCAGGCATCCTTGGACATGACCCGAAGCCCTTCCCAGGCCTTGATGCCGCCAAAGCACAGCATCGCCTCGGAGCCACCGGTCAACATCACCGTCGCCGCGCCCGAGCGCACCATGTTGAAAGCCATGCCCATCGCATGGTTGGAACTCGCGCAGGCCGTGGCCACCGTGAAACTTGGCCCCAGAAGCCCGTATTCAAGGCTGACATGCGAGGTCGCGGCATTGTTCATCAGCCGCGGCACGACAAAGGGGTGAACGCGGTTCTTCCCCTCTTCATAAACGGTGCGGTAATTTTCGTCCCAGGTGTTCATGCCGCCGGCGGCGGTGCCCAGCACCACTCCCGACCGCAGGCCAAGCTCACCCTCGAAGACCAGCCCCGACTGTTCGACCGCCTCGCGGGCGGCCAAAAGCGTGAACTGGGTGAACTTGTCATAAAGGACGATCTGCTGCCGGTTGAAATAGGTTTCGGGGTCCCAGTCGCGGACCTGGCCGCCGATCCTGATCGCCAGCCGGTCGACATCACGGAAATCCAGTTCCCCGATGCCGCAGCGCCCCTCGCGCATCGCCTCAAGCGTCGAGGGCACATCACGCCCCAGCGCATTGATCGTGCCCATGCCGGTGATGGCGACGCGGCGCATGCCATTGGCGTGGCGCCCCATGATGACACGGCCCAGCATGGTGCGGGCCATCTTGGTCGCGCTTTTGACCTTGCCCTTGACCTTGCCGGGCTTGCGCTCGGATTTGGCGGGCTTCTCGCCCCGGGTTTTCTTGGCGCTCATACCTTTTCCGCGACCAGTTTTTCGACCGCCGCGACAATCGCGCCCAGGCTTGAGATGTCGAAATCGGATTTTTCGGGTTCATTAGCGTTGAACGGCACCGAGATGTCGAATTCTTCCTCGATGGCAAAGATCGATTCGACCAGTCCCAGGCTGTCGATGCCCAGATCCTGCGGCGACATGTCCAGTTTCAGTTCGGCAGGATCCAGCATGGCCTGCTCAGCCACGATCTGGATGATGCGGTCGCGGATTTCCGTCATATCTGTCTCCGTTCGTTCCCGCGCCATGGCCACGGGGAAAAATTTGGCCGGAGCCTCAGCCCCGGTCGTTCTTTTCCATCAGTTTCTTAACAGTTTCGCGAAGCTCTGCCACCTGGGCATAAAGGCGCGGCAGGCGGCGAATGTTTTTTTGCGCCTCGACATGGGTTTCCATCTTTACGGCGGGACTGCCCAGCAGCACCCGACCGGCGGGGGCATTGGTAAAGATCTTGGTGGCGCCGCCCGCGATCACATCATCGCCGACAAAGATATTGTCCGACACCCCGACCTGACCGCCCAGCACGACACGATTGCCGATCCGCGAGGATCCGGCGATCCCGGCCAGCCCGCATAACAGACAATCCTCGCCGACGACGACATTGTGGCCGATCTGGACCTGACTGTCGATCTTGGTGCCGCGCCCGATACGGGTGGCGCGGATGGTGCCCCGGTCGATGGTGGCATTGGCGCCGACCTCGACATCGTCGCCCAGCTCGACCCCGCCCAGCGAATGGATGCGGATCCAGTGCTGGGCGCGGATATCCTTGCGTGCGCCAAGGGTTTCGCGGATTTCCTCGACGCCGGATTTTTCGGGGGTGACAAAGGAAAACCCGTCGCCGCCGACCACCGCGCCCGAATGCACGATCACGCGGTCGCCGATGCGCACGCCATGGGCGATGCGCGCGCCGGGATGGATCAGCGCATCGCGACCGATCACCGTGTCCGCGCCTATCGAGACATGGGACGCGATGCGCGCGCCCTGCCCGATGCGCACCCGCGCACCGATGACCACAAAGGGCCCGATGGCCGCATCCTCGGGCAGTTCCGCCGAGGGATCGATGACGGCGCTGGGATGAATGCCGGGAGAAATGGCCGGGCCGGGATCAAAGCTGCGGGTCAGCGCCGCCATCGCCAGACGCGGGCGCGCCACCAAAATCGCCGCCCTGAGGCCAAGGGCATCGGGATCGGTCCCCTCGGCCAGGATCGCCATGCCGCCGGGCGTCAGACGCTCGGTATAGGCGGCGGATGTCGCAAGCGCGATCTGGTCCGCCCCGGCCTGCCCCGCCTCGGCCGCGCCGGTGACGATCAGATTGCCATCGCCCCAAAGACGGGCGTCCAGCGCCTGGGCAAGTTCGGCAATGGTCAGTTTCATGCGACACCCTTTCTTTGGGCATCATCTATTCATCCGCAGCGCCAGAATCCAGTCCGGCCTTTATTGCAAGCCGGCCTTTGCCAGCGCCGCCCGGACCAGCGCATCACGGCCATAGATGTCGGGATAGCGGTGAATCCGGCCCTCATCGTCGGGAAAAGCGGTGAAATAGACCAGATGCACCGGCACCGGCGGGCGCAGGTTCAGATAGGTCTCACGCCCCGAGGCCAGCGCCTTGGCAAAGACCGCCTCGGGATCGTCCAGCTGTGGACGCAGCAATTCATGCGCCAGATCGATGGGCCGGCCGATGCGGATGCAGCCATGCGAATAGGCCCGCGTCTCGTTGTTGAAGAGGTGCTTGGTGGGCGTGTCATGCAGATAGATGTTCCAGGGGTTCGGGAACATGAACTTGACCACGCCAAGCGCATTGTCATCGCTGGGCTTCTGGCGCATGCGATAGGGGAAATTCGCCGCCGTATATTTGCGAAAATCGACGCGGTCGCGGCCGATGACCCGGCCGGCGCTGTCGACGACGTCCAGATGGCCGACGGCATTGCGATTGGCCTGAAGGCGCGGCAGGTATTCCTTGACCGTGATCGAGCGCGGCACGTTCCAGCGCGGATTGACCACCAGAAACTGCATGTTTTCGGTGAATTCCGGGGTTTCGAATTCCTGGTTCGCCTTGCCGATGACGGTGCGCGTCTCAAAGACCTCGCGGCCGTTTTCCATGATGCGGGCATTGTATTCGGGCAGATTGACCCAGACATGGCGCGCATTGAGGTCGTGACCCGCCATCCAGCGCATGCGTTCGAGCGCGACCAGAATGGCATCCGCCGAGGCGCTTGTGCCCTGATTGAGGCGCGCGACCGTGCGCGGCCCGGCCACGCCATCCGCGGGCAGGCCGGCCGCCTGCTGAAATCCGGCGACGGCGTCGGCCAGGGGCTGGTCAAAGGTGGTCGGGCTGGCGCTGGGCACGGCCGCAAAACCGATCGAGGCCAGCCGGACCCGAAGCGTCGCCACCGCCGCATCGCTGACGCCCGGACGCCACAGGCCTTCGGGCACCTTGGGCACGCCCTGGGGCGCGATCAGCCCCGAGGACCGGATCAGCGCCTTGCGCAGGGATTCGTAGCGCGCATCCTGTAGCGGCAACCGCGCCAGCACCGCGGCCGGATCGCCGCTTTGCGCAAAATCCCGCATCACCTCGCCGGTCGGTGGCCGGTTGACGACACGCTTGATGCCGGATTCGACCTTGCGGGGGTCAAGAATGCCGCCGCTCACATCATGGGTCCAGCGCGCGAAGGCCTGTCCGAACTGCAATTCGTCGGCGATCCGGGCCGGGATATCGGCGGGCGCGGTTTCGGGCGCGGCCTCTGGGGCGGCGCTGCGCAACCTGTCGTCGATCCGCTGCAAATCCAGCTGACCATAGCGCGCGGGCGGCAGGCCATGCGACGGCGCCTGCCCCAGCGCCTCGATCAAGGCGGCGCGGCGGCGGGCGCCATCCGCGCCCAGAAAAATCGGCCTGAGCCCGTTCGAGCCATAGAAATCCGCCAAACCGGGTTCGCGCACGACAGCACGCGCCAACGCCATTTCCTGTTCGGAAAAGGCAATCCGGGGCGCGGGAAGCACCGCCACCGAGGCCGCATCCAGACCTTGGGCCAGGGCATGCGGCGTCACGGCGGACAGCCCGAGCACTACAACCAATGCGCGAATCAACGTTCCAACTTTCACCAAAAATTCCAGCGAGTCCTGTCCATGTTTCTTCGCATTTCGCATAATTTTCGTCCAGCGAAGGCAAGTTCATTCTTGTCAAGCTGATGCGCGGGCACCACGGAACCTGAAAAACCTGAAGTTGCGTTCCGAATCGTCATCGCAATCGGCGGGTTTCCGCCTAGTTTAGCAAAACTTCGCCATGCCCGGAACGAAACGCTTTCATCCCGACACGGGCTGGTGACATATTCTTAATCAGTTTCGGATAAACCGGGACAGTCGCTGAAACGGGCGACATAAACAACGACGCAGGACAGGCGATCTGACATGACCTTTGAAACTTTCTCGCGACGGGGCATCCTGGGTGCCTTCGCGGCGACGACGGTGGCAGCAGCGCCGGTTATGGCCAATGCCTTCGGTCTTTTGCGGGGTGCCGGCGACATCCGGCGGATTCGCATGTATTCGGGACGTACGGGCGAAAGCATCGACACCGTCTATTGGGTCGAGGGCAAATATATCCGTGACGCGCTGAATGAAATCAACGTCTTCATGCGCGACTGGCGTACCGGTCAGGCCATCGGCATCGACCCGCGCACGATCGACATCGCCGCCGCCTCGCACCGGCTGCTGCAAACCAATGAACCTTATATGATGCTGTCGGGCTATCGCTCGCCCAAGACCAATGCGATGCTGCGGTCGCGGTCGCGCGGCGTGGCGCGCAATTCGCTACATATGGTGGGCAAGGCTGCGGACCTGCGGCTCAAGTCGCGCTCGGTCTCGCAGATGTACAAGGCTGCGGCCGCCTGCAATGCCGGTGGCGTCGGGAAATATTCGCGTTCGAATTTCGTGCATATGGATTGCGGCCCGATCCGTCACTGGGGCGCCTGATCCATCAAGGCCACGGGCACAGACGTACCCGACACGAAAAGACCCGCCCTGCAAGGGCGGGTCTTTTCGTTGGCATGGTTTTCGTTTGCCCCTCTGGGCTAACCGACTCTGGGGTCGCAACCGCGCAGGTTGACGAATGGCGTCGATCACCGCAATCGCGGCGGCGCCTTGGGATCGCGGCGCGCGACGGGCGCTGCGGGCTTTGGCGGCGGCGGCTCGATGATCAGCGCCTGACCAGGCAAGGCGCGCGCCGAAAAGGCGATGTCGACACCCCCAGGCAGTTCCGGCAGGAAAGCCATGAGTTCCGCCAGTGCCTTGGCCACGGCATCCTCATGGGCGGGATCGACATCGCGCAGGATCAGCATATGTCCGTGGCGACCTTCAGCCCATTCCGCCGCGACTAGCCCGATCTGACCGACCAACCCGACCATGTCGCCCAGACGCTGCGCCAGCGGCGCGGCAAGGACCGACACCGCATCCGCACCGGGCGCCGAAAGACGCCGCGCCGTTTCAGCGGCGCCAAGGCTCGGCCGCGCGGCCAGCGCCCGGGCCAGCCAGCCCAGCATGGCCGCATCCAGCATCAGTTCCGATACCTCACCGGGATTGATCAACAGCCCCTGCCCCTCTTGTGCGAGCGCATCCGCCAGCACGCGCCCGGGCAGCGCCAGATGGGCGACCGGACCGCCAATGAACCCGGCCAACCGATCCTCGCGGTCACATGCCAACGCGAAACGCCCTTCATCCACGGCAAAGCTTTGCAATTCTGCCTGATCGCCCACTGGATCGGCGGTCAGGGCGGCGAAAAGCTCGGTATCGGCCAGCTGCGACAGGATTCTTGCGCGGGCGGCCGCATCGGCCTGGTGAAAGGGGATCTGGCAAAGCTCATCAAGCGGGGTCATCGGGGCCTCTCAGGACTGCGGCAACGGTGGCGCGAAGCTCTGGCAGAAGCTCGGCTTCGAACCAGGGATTGCGCCGCAGCCAGCCGGTATTGCGCCAGGACGGATGAGGCAAGGGAAAGATTCGCGGCGCATTGTCCCGCCAGGCGCGCACCCTCGCGGTGACCCCGGCCCCGGACGCCTTCCCCAGATGCCAGCGCTGCGCATGACCGCCGACCAGCAGGATCAGCCGCGGCGCCAGTTCCGCCATCACCCGCGCCCGCCATGTCCGCGCGCAAATCGGCGGCGGCGGCAGGTCGGCCCCTTTGCCGTCATAGCCCGGAAAACAGAACGCCATGGGCACGATCGCCATGCGCTCGCGATCATAGAATGTGGCCTCGTCCACCCCCATCCAGTCGCGCAGCCTGTCGCCGGAGCGGTCGGCAAAGGGCCGGCCCGCCACATGCACGCGCATGCCCGGGGCCTGTCCGGCAATGAGGATCCGCGCCCCCGGCCGGAACCAGACCACCGGACGGGGGTGATGCGCGGTCGCCGTGGCGGCAAAGCGCGCGGCGCAAAGCCGGCAGGCCTCGATCTCATGAACCAGGGTCATCGCCAGCAGATAGGACCGCATTCGCATCCCGCAAAGGGGTTCTTCACAAGATATAAAGGATTATATGGCCATGGTGGACAGTGCGGCGGCCCGGGCATAATGTGCCCCATGCTGCGGCGGACCATGCCGGTGGCGGCTGTTGCATTATCTTATTATCCCTGCCGGATTTCGCGGGGGCTTTGGCGGACCGATGATCGAATTCGACGATGTCTCAAAATCGTTCTGGACCGGCACCCAGCGCAAGGTGATCCTTGACCGTGCGTCGTTCCGGATCGAACTGGGGCGATCGGTCGGCATCCTGGCGCCGAACGGCACCGGCAAGACCACGATCATCAACATGATGTGCGGGCTGGAAAAGCCGGATGACGGCACCATCCGCACCGATTGCCGGGTGTCCTTTCCACTGGGTTTCATGGGCGGGATCAGCTCGACACTCAGCGCCAATGAAAATGCGCGCTTCATCGACCGCGTCTACGGGCTGGACCCCGATTATGTCGAGGCCTTCTGCCGCTGGCTGATCGATATCGGCGAATATTTTGACATGCCTGTCGGCACTTACAGCGCGGGCATGCGCTCGCGCTTTACCTTCTCGCTGCTTCTGGCGCTGGAATTCGACGTATATCTTATCGACGAGGGCATGCCGACCACCACCGATGCCGAGTTCAATCGCAAGGCCGGCTCGGTGCTCTATGACCGGCTGAAATCGGCCACCGTGGTGGTGGTGTCGCATCAGGCCCAGACCATCGAAAAATTCTGCAACAGCGCGGCCGTTCTGCGGGATGGCAAGCTCTATCAGTTCGAAACCCTGGAAGAGGCTAAGCAATATTATGACTACACCGCCTAAGGCCCGCGCCTATCGCATCAGTCGCGAGGAATCGGTGCTGGCGGCCAGCCGCGGTGATTCCAGTGCGGTCGAAACGGCACGAAGGGTTCAGATCGAAGTGCACAAGCGTAATACCCAACAACCCGCCGCCACCCCAAGGCCGGACACCCCGCCGCATGACCTGTTTTCGGCCGGCGCCAATGACGATGGCTTTGGCGACATGCGCTTTCCCGGTGCCGCCCCCGCGGCCAAGGGCGGTGCAAATCCGGCCGATGCCGGCGCCGCAGCGCCCGATCCCGCGATGGCCGAACGCATCGCCGCCGTCCGGGCCGAGAACCTGACCGACCGGCAGCTGCGCATGGCCCGCCGCATCGCGGCCATGCATGAAATCGATGTGGCCACCGATCATGAGGCCGTGATCGCGCTGCGGGATCGGGGGATCGACCCCTTCCATCGCGCGGCCGTCGGCAAGATCCTCTCGGAAGAGGGCGCGCGCGCCCAGGCGGCCAGCGCGAGCGCGTCGGGGGCCAACACGATGCCCGTGCCGGCCCGCCGCGATACCCCGCCCGCGCGCCGCAAACGCGGCACCGAAATCATGCCCGTGCCCCCGGGCTCGACCAAGCTGCCCTCGCGCGAGGCATTGACCGAGGACCGCCGCGCCGCCGAAATCATCCGCATTCAACAGGATATCGCCCGTCGCCGTCGGCGCAAACTGACGATGCTGGCCGCCCGGCTTGCCGTGCTTGTCGGGATCCCCACGATCATCATGGCGTGGTATTATATTGCCGTTGCAACCCCACTTTACGCGACCATATCGCAGTTTCAGATCCAGCAGGCCGAAAAGGCCAGCAGTGGCGGGATAGGCGGGCTGTTCAGCGGCACCCAACTGGCGACCAATCCCGATTCCGTTTCGGTGCAAAGCTACCTGACCTCACGCGACGCGATGCTGCGGCTCGACAAGGAACTGGGCTTCAAGCAGGCGTTTCAGGGCATGGATATCGATCCATGGCTGCGCCTGCCCGCAGATGCCTCCAACGAAGAGGCCTACAAGCTCTACAGAAATCTAGTCAAGATCGGCTATGACCCGACCGAAGGCGTGGTCAATATGGAGGTGATCGCCCCCAATCCGGACCTGTCGCAGCAATTCTCGCTTGCGCTGATCAAATATGCCGAAGGCCAGGTCGACCAGATGACCGCGCGGCTGCGCGAGGATCAGATGCAAGGATCGGTGGCAAGCTACGAGCAGGCCGAGAAAAAGGTGATCGACGCGCAGCAACGGGTTCAGGAACTGCAACAGAAACTTGGCGTTCTGGATCCGGTGGCCGAAGGCGGCGTGGTCATGGGCCAGATCGCCGAGCTTGAGCGCCAGCTATCTGAAAAGCGTCTGGAACTTGGCCAGCTTGAGGCCAATACGCGTCCGAACCAAAGCCGCGTTGCCGGGGTCAAGGGCGATATCGGCCGCCTGCAAGAGATGCTGGCCCAGACCCGCAGCCAGTTGACCGAAGGCAATGAGGCGCGCGGCTCGCTTGCTGCTATCTCGGGGGAAATCCGGATCGCGGAATCCGACCTGCTGACCCGACAGGAACTGCTGGCCGCCGCCGCAGCGCAGATGGAAGTCGCGCGGATCGAGGCGAACAAGCAGGTTCGTTATCTGTCGCTGTCGGTGGCACCCGTGGCGCCGGACGAGGCGACCTATCCCAAGGCCATCCAGAACACGATCGTGGCGTTTCTGATCTTTTCGGGTATTTACCTGATGCTGTCTTTGACCGCCTCGATCCTTCGCGAACAGGTATCTTCATGAAACATGTGCAAGCCGGAAACGTCACCTTTGGCAATGACCTGCCGCTGACGGTTATTGCCGGCCCCTGTCAGCTGGAAACACTGGATCACGCGCTGATGATTGCCAAAACCATGCTCGGGGCCTGTCAGGCCGCGGGCGCGGGCTATGTGTTCAAGGCAAGCTACGACAAGGCAAACCGAACCTCGCTGAAAGGTCGGCGCGGCATCGGCATGGAAGAGGGGCTGCGCATGCTGGAAGAGGTGCGCAACCGCTTCGGATGTCCGGTTCTGACCGATATCCATGATATCGATCAGGCCCGAGCCGCCGGTGCCGTGGTCGATATCATCCAGATCCCGGCTTTCCTGTCGCGCCAGACCGACCTTTTATTGGCCGCCGGTGAAACGGGTGCGGTCGTCAATATCAAGAAGGGCCAGTTTCTGGCCCCCTGGGACATGCCCAATGTTGCCGACAAGGTTGCATCGACCGGCAATGACCGCATCCTTCTGACCGAGCGGGGGGCCAGTTTCGGCTATAACACGCTGGTGGCCGACATGCGCAGCCTGCCGATCATGGCCCGCACCGGCTGGCCGATCATCATGGATGCGACCCATTCGGTGCAGCAGCCCGGCGGTCAGGGCGGCTCATCTGGCGGACAGCGCGAATTTGCCCCGGTCATGGCGCGTGCGGCGGCCTCCATCGGGGTCGCAGGCGTCTTTATCGAAACCCATCAGGATCCCGATAACGCCCCCTCGGACGGGCCGAACATGGTCTATCTGGACCAGATGCCGGCTTTGGTCGCATCGCTGATGCGGTTCGACGAACTGGCGAAATCCGACCCGGTCATGGGCTGAACGCGAACTGCCGGGTGATCAGGTTTTGGCGGATGACACAACGGCCCGGGCCGCGGCATGGGCCGAAGCCCAGGCCCATTGGAAATTATAACCGCCAAGCCAGCCGGTCACATCGACAGCTTCGCCGATGAAATACAGCCCCGGTACACTTCGCGCCGCCATGCTGCGCGAATCAAGCGCCGTGGTGTCGACGCCGCCGATGGTGACTTCGGCGGTGCGCCAGCCCTCGGATCCGACCGGCCGCAATGTCCAGCGATTGACACGCTGCCCCAAAGTCAGCAGCGCGGCGTTCCCCTGATCGGCAAGTCTGGCACCGGTCAGGCCGCAATCGGCCGCCACTGCCTCGGCAAGCCGTCCCGGTAACCAGCGTCCAAGCGCCGTTGCCGGGGCGATCCGGCCCGCCTGTCCGCGTTGATCGCGCAGGGCCTGCGCAATGTCTACATCGGGGACCATGTCGATGGTGATTTCCTCGCCCGGCTTCCAGAAGCTCGAAATTTGCAGGATGGCCGGCCCTGAAATGCCGCGATGGGTGAACAACAGACCGTCGCGAAAGCGGGTGCGGCGTTTCCCATGGACGTGACTGACCTCGGCCTCGACAGAGACGCCGGCAAGCGGGCGGCAACGATCCAGTTCCTGTTCTGCAAAGGTCAGCGGCACCAGCCCCGCACGCGGCGCGATCACGGGCAGACCAAAGCCTGCAGCGATGTCATAACCGATGCCGGTCGCGCCCATTTTGGGAATCGATTTGCCACCGGTCGCGACCACGACCTGCCGCGCCTGAACCGGCCCGGCCGAGGTTGCGACGACAAACCCCGAATCCTCGCGCACAACCCCGTCGACCGAGGTTTTCAGCCGCAATTCGGCGCCGTCCATCCGGCTCAAGAGCATATCGATGATCTGTTGGGCCGAGCCATCACAGAACAGCTGCCCCAAGGTTTTTTCATGCCAGGCGATCCCGGCCCGATCAACCATGGCCAGGAAATCGGCCGCGCGAAACCCCGCCAGTGCCGAGGCGCAAAAGCGCGGATTATGCGACAGGAAACGATCCGGCGCGGTGGCGAGATTGGTAAAATTGCACCGCCCCCCGCCCGAGATGCGGATCTTTTCACCGGGCTTGCGGGCGTGATCCAGAACCAGAACGCGCCCGGCCCCACCCGCCTGCATGATCGATCCCGCGCAAAACAGCCCGGCAGCGCCCGCACCCAGAATGACAATATCGGCCTTTTCCATATCCGCGCGATTAACGGGCCTTGGACGGGGCGGCAAGGACCATTGCGCGCAGCAGGATGGCATCTCGCCGGCCCGAACTGGAGTGACCAGCAAAAAGGCCTGCCCTCAGCTTTCAACGCCACCCGCCGCAAGGTGGGGTATGTGAACCCGGCGTATCTTGCTCCGCTTCCACAAGATCGCGTCCAGCATATTCGTGCGGCATCGGCAAGCAGATTTCATAACCTCCCCAGAGGAGGTTTGGTGGTAAGCGGATACGAAGTGAGGGTTTTTACCTTACCCTCTGCCTTACTAATCTATTATACAACATTCCCTTGCTGCGTAAGGAAGGGGATGAGGTATTCCCCTCATATAGAGTGGCTGCGCACTCGCAGCGCTTTGCCCTCGATCTGCGTAGCGGATTGGTGGAAGCTGAATTTCAAGCCGGTGCAGAACCTTTCCCTGCAAAGTACCACAGGTCATCACATAAGGCGCGGAGCGGCCCGCCTAGTGGCCGCTTAGGTTTTTCAAGCATGTGTAGGCCCGCTATGCGAGTCCATCCGCCTATTAGGAGCCTCTGGCGGTCAGCCGTAATGCGGCCCATCCACCTCGACACCATCCATATCAGCCCCCCTATACGTCATCACAAGATCGAAGCGTTTATAGAATGAAAATAGCTTGGCTGTGGTCATATCAATATCGATGGCGCGAACCTTCTTCGGGCTGACTTGGTCCCACCCCTTCGCGGCAAGATAAACGACGATCCTGGGTTTCTGAACTTCCCCTCCGTGGTTCCCGTTGAACCCCGCGCGGACACCGATAACTATCTCGTCCTCTTGGGCCAGCCCTTTATCCTGTAGATATTTCAGAAGAGCAATCTCGTCGGCTTGATCCGCCGCGACACTCCCCTTGAAGTCGTTATACTGAACACGAGCCGAAAAAACGTCATGCATTGTAGAAATCCTGAGTGATTGGAGGATACAGCGTTAACGTGTAGGCAAAGAAATGCAACGATTCCGAGCGGTGGAAAAACTGGCACAGCGCCTAGCCCACCCTTGAAGCAACTATTTAATTTTATTGCATTTCTTGGATGAAAATGGTGGGCGGTGAGGGACTCGAACCCCCGACATTCTCGGTGTAAACGAGACGCTCTACCAACTGAGCTAACCGCCCCCCGGCCGGCTGATAGCGCGCCGGCCCGGCCTTGGCAAGCGCGCTTAGCGCCGAAGCCGCGCGATCAGCGATGAGGTGTCCCAGCGCCCGCCGCCCATGCCCTGAACATCTTTATAGAACTGATCGACCAGCGCCGTGACCGGCAGGCTCGCGCCGTTTTCATTCGCGGTCGCCAGACAGATGCCAAGATCCTTGCGCATCCAATCAACCGCAAAGCCAAAATCAAAGCGGTTCTCGGCCATTGTCTGATAGCGGTTCTGCATCTGCCAGCTGCCGGCGGCGCCCTGACTGATCACCTCGACCACCTCGGGGATGGAAAGGCCGGCCTTTTCGGCGAAATGCAGGGATTCCGACAGGCCCTGAACCAGACCGGCAATGGCGATCTGGTTGCACATCTTGGTCAGCTGTCCGGCCCCGGACGGGCCCATCAGGCGACAGATCTTGGCATAGGCGGCGATCACCGGCTCGGCGCGGGCATAATCGCCGGGCGCGCCTCCGCACATGACCGAAAGCTGGCCGTTCTCGGCCCCCGCCTGCCCGCCCGAGACGGGCGCATCGACGAAACCGAAACCGGAATCGCCGGCGATGGAGGCCAGCTCGCGCGTCACGGCGGCCGAAACCGTGGTGTGATCGACAAAGACCGCGCCCTTTTCCATACCGGCAAACGCGCCGTCCGGGCCAAGACAGACCGCGCGCAGATCGTCGTCATTGCCGACGCAGCACATGACGAATTCGGCCCCTTGGGCGGCCTCGCGGGCGGTGGCGGCGGCGCGGCCGCCATGCTTTTGCGCCCATGCCGTGGCCTTGGCGGCGGTGCGGTTCCAGACGGTGACCTCGTGGCCCGCGGCGGCCAGATGTCCCGCCATTGGAAAGCCCATCACCCCAAGTCCCAGAAATGCCACGCGCGCCATCACAATCTCTCCTCAATTCAGAAAGGCGCGTTGATCCCGTCCGCGCCCTGCCCTATCACGCCAATGAATTTCATCACCTGCCGCAGGGGTCAACCGCCTCTGCGCTCAAGCATCGGGACGGCGCCCTAAGTCATGGTGACAATTTTCCGCTGGCTTGTGCGTCTGACGGTCGCGCTGATCCTGGTTTCGGTCGCATTGATCGCACTGGCCTGGTATTTTGCCATCCGCTCATTGCCCGATTACGATGCCAGCTTTCGCATCGGCGGCATCGCCGCCCCGGTCGAGATCGTGCGCACGACCGAGGATGTGCCCCATATCTTTGGCGCCAATGACCGCGACGTGTTTTTCGCGCTGGGACTGGCCCATGCGCAGGACCGGCTGTTCCAGATGACGGTGCTGCGCCGCGCGGCTCAGGGCCGGCTGGCCGAAATCTATGGCCCCGGCGCGCTGCCCGCCGACGATCTGGCCCGCCGGCTTGGGCTTTACCGCAATGCCCGCGCCTCGGTCGAGGCACAGGATCCGGCCACGGCCGAGGCCCTGCGCGCCTATGCCGATGGCGTCAACGCCTGGGTCGAGCAGGTCAATCTGGGCGCGCGCGGCCGTGGTGCGCCGGAGTTTTTCCTTTACCCCGACGAGATCCCCTATTGGGAGCCGGCGGATTCGCTGGCGATCCTGAAATTGCTGGCGGCATCATCGACGGTGCAGATGCGGCGCGAGGTGCTGCGGGCAAGGCTGTCTCTGGCCGATCCGGCGCGCGGTCAGGATGTCGTCGCGGCCCCGGGCGAACCGGCGATGCCCGCCTATGCCGAGCTGTTTCCCGGCGCACCCGTCGCCCCTTCGGAACGCGCGGTGCCACGCCCGGACTGGACGACGACGCTGGCGGGGTATCTGTCGCCGTCACTGGGCGCGTCGGCCAATGGTTTCGCGGCCGCCTCGGAACGGACGGCGGCGGCGGGCGCGCTTCTGGCCAATGATCCGCAATTCGCGCTGACCGCGCCGGGGCTTTGGTATCTGGCGCGGATCGAGCTTGCCTCGGGCGGGGTGATCGGCGGCACCATTCCCGGCATTCCCGCGATCCTGTCGGGGCGCAATACGCGTCTGGCTTGGGGTGTCACCCCGGCGCAGATCGACGATCAGGACCTTTATATCGAAGAGGTGCAGCCCGGCGATGCCGGCCGCTATCGCGGCGCCTCGGGCTGGACCGAATTCGCCACCAGCCGGGAAACGCTGCATGTGCGCGGTGCCGAGGATCGCCAGATCACCCTGCGCGAAACCGAAAACGGCCCGATCATTCCCGCCTTTCATCTGGGGCTGGCGAATATCCTGCCCGGGGGTCATGTCGCGGCGCTGTCCTGGACCGGCGGGCGGGGCGATGACCGCAGCATGTCGGCGCTGATCGGCCTGATGCGGGCGCAGGACCGCCGCGCGGCGGCGCAATCGCTGGGCGATCTGGTCGCGCCGGCGCTGATCGTCACTCTGGCCGACGATCAGGGGGTCGGGCAGGTCCTGGCCGGCGCCGTGCCGCAACGCGATCCCGCGCATCAGACGCTGGGCCGGATGCCCGCGCCCGGCTGGCTGCCGGCGAACCGCTGGCAGGGGGTCAAATCCGTCGCCGCCGATACCGCCGATCTTGCCCCGACGCATGGCGTCGTGGCCAGCAACGGCGTGCAAAGCCCGTCACAGCCCGGGCTGGGCTTTGACGGCGGCGACCGTTACCGGCTGGACCGCCTGCGCTATCTGATCAATTCGCGCGAGGTGCATTCCCGCGACAGTTTCATCGCCGCCCAGAACGATATCGTCAGCCCCGCCGCCCGCGCCCTGTTGCCGCTGGTCGGTGCCGATCTTTGGTATACGGACGAGCCCGCGGCACTGGGCACGCCCGAGCGGATGCGTCAGGACGCGCTGGCGCTGCTGGCCAATTGGGACGGCGCGATGAACGAGCACATGCCCGAGCCGCTGATCTATGCGGCCTGGATGCGCGCCCTTCAGACACGTCTGGCCCAGGACGATTTGGGGCCGCTGACCGATGACCTGACCGAGCTTTTCCCCAGCTTCATCGAACGCGTCTATCGCAATACCGGCGGTGCCTCGGCCTGGTGCGACATCCGCCAGTCCGCACCGGTGGAAACCTGTACCCAGATCGCGCGTCAGGCGCTGGACCGCGCGCTTCTGGACCTGTCCAGCCGCTTTGGCCCCGATCTGGCCAGCTGGCGCTGGGGCGATCTGCATTATGCCCGACAGCTGCATCCGGCGCTGGGGGATATGCGCGGCATGTCCTATATCGTAAACCTGCTGCAATCGACCTCGGGCGGGGCCTCGACGGTGGCGACGGCCGGCTATCTGGGCTTTGGCCGCAATCCCTGGCTGAATGTCAGCGGCGCGGCCTATCGCGGGGTCTATGATCTGGCCGATCCCGACAGCTCGGTCTTCGTGATCGCGACCGGGCAATCGGGGCATCCGCTGTCGCGCCATTACGACGACATGGCCGAATTGTGGCGGCGCGGCGAATATGTCGGCATGTCGCTTGACCCCGAACTGGCGCGTGCCGCCGCCACCGGCATCACCCATCTGCAACCGCTGGCCCAATAGCGGCTTGCATCTTGTGCACAGTCCGGATTCCCTGTCGGATGCGCATGACCCCGCGCAGGAGATAAGCATGTCGCGCAAGATCATCATCGACACCGATCCCGGACAGGACGATGCCGTCGCCATCCTTCTGGCGCTGGCCAGTCCCGAGCTTGAGGTGCTTGGCCTCAGCGTGGTGGCCGGCAACGTGCCGCTGGCCCATACCGAACGGAATGCCCGCGCCATCTGCGAGCTGGCGGGCCGTGCCGATCTGCCCGTTCATGCGGGATGCGACGCGCCGCTGTCCCGGCCGCTGGTCACGGCCGAACATGTCCATGGCAAGACCGGGCTCGACGGTGTCACCCTGCCCGAGCCGGTGATGCCGCTGGCCCCCGGCCATGCCGTCGATTTCCTGATCGAGACCTTGCGCCGCGAACCGGCCGGGACCGTGACGCTGGTGCCGATCGGCCCGCTGACCAATATCGCCACCGCCTTTCAGCGCGCACCCGACATCGTTGCGCGCGTGCAGGACATCGTGCTGATGGGCGGGGCCTATTTCGAGGTCGGCAACATCACCCCCGCGGCCGAATTCAACATCTATGTCGACCCCGAGGCCGCCCGGATCGTTCTGGCCAGCGGCGCGCCCATGACCATGATGCCGCTCGACGTGACCCACAAGGCGCTGACCAGCCGATCCTGGGTCGAGGGCATGCGCGCCATGGGCCGCATCGGTCAGGCCGTCGCCAGCTGGACCGATTTCTTCGAACGCTACGACCGCGAGAAATATGGCAGCGAGGGCGCCCCCCTGCATGACCCCTGCACCATTGCCTGGCTCATCGAGCCCGGGCTTTTCGCCGGCCGTCACATCAATGTCGAGATCGAGACCAAGGGTGAATATACGCTGGGCATGACTGTCGCCGACTGGTGGCGCGTCAGCGGCCGTCCGGCGAACACGAATTTCATCCGCGATATCGACGCCAAGGGGTTCTTTGACCTGCTGACCCGCCGGCTCGGCGATCTGGATCGCCGCCTGAGCTAGGCGCGGTCCTTTTCGGGATGCGCGGGCGCTATTGCCCCTGTGCCGGCGGTGCCGGAACGGGGGGCTGCTCGGCGGGGCTCGCCGCACCTTGATCCGCCGGCGCATTCGCCGGGTTTGGCGCGCCTTGACCGCCGCCATCGGTCGCAGGATCCGTTCCGGGCGGCGCTTGCGGGCCGGCGCCGATCTCGGCATCGATCCGGGCGATCAATTCGTCGGTCGCGTCGATGCTGTCGGCGGCGACAAAGATCGCCCGCTGATCCAGAATCGCCAGCGCGCCACGTTCCCGCATCAGCGCCGTCAGGGACGGCAGCGCGGCGCGGAAAAAGGCCGTGCGCTCTTCCTCGGCCTTGGTCTGCAATTCGACCAGCGCGGCCTCGCGCTCGCGCCGGACCTCGACCACACGCTTGTCGAATTCATCGGCGCGCTTGCGGAATTCCTCGGCCGGCAGGGTCTGGCGCAGCTTGGTCAGCTCTTGTTCTTCGGTCGAAAACTCTTCCGCGAGACGGTCGTTTTCATCGGCGATCTGGCGGCCGCGCCGTTCCAGATCGGCCTGAACGCGCAGCCCCCAGGCGGATCCCCGGTAAAGCGCGTCCTGATCCAGCGTCATCACCGGCAGCACAAGATCCGGGTTGCGGGATGCGGCCGGGGCCTCGACGACGGTCGTGCCGATGGCGGCGGGCGGCCCGGGTTCGGGCGTCGCCGGGGGGGCGCCGGGCACCTGTGCGGAAAGCGGCGCGGCCCAAAGCCCCGCCGCCAGCACAAGTCCCGCGATGCCCGGCCAGCTCTGCATCAGAACTTGGTCGAGATGGTCAGGTCAAAGTTCTGAACGTCGTCGTAATCTTCTTTCTTCAGCGCATGCGAGAAGTTGAAGCGCAGCGGCCCGATCGGCGTCGTCCAGAACACCGAGGCCCCGATCGAGGCCCGGACCTTCATGCTGTCATCGACTTCGTTTCCGAATGCGCCAACGGTATTGTCCAGCCCCCAGACCGAGCCGGCATCGGCGAAAAGACCGCCGGTGATGCCATATTCCTCGGGCAAGCCCAGCGGGAACTGCAATTCCGTCCGCAGCGCCCAGAAATAGTTGCCCGCCAGCACGTCTTCGTTCGGCGCCAGCAGGTCGCGGGGACCATAGCCGTTGGGTTCAAAGCCGCGAATCTTGCCATTGCCGGTAAAGCGGTCCAGCAGGCGGCTGGTATCATTGCCCAGCATATGCACGGCGCCCGCCTCGAATTCGGCCAGCATGGTCACGCTGGGGCGCCAGGCACGGCTTTCGATGCCGGTGTAAAGCGTGGTGGTGATCGATTTCACATCGCCGCCGACCCCGGCAAAATCCTGGCTGAAGCGCAACCGATAGCTGGTCAGCGGGTCCAGACCGGCGGTGCGGCTGTCATAGCTATAGGTATAGCCAAGGGCCGAGGTGAAATAGCCGCCCTGTTCGTTGAAGAGAATCGGCGAGGACCCGACCTCTTCGCCGGTATCGGGATCGATGTGATCCTCTTCGACGCCGTAAAGCGTATCCTTGCTGAGCTTGTAGCGCAGCTCAAGCCGGCCGTTTTCCGAGACCGGGAATTCGATCCCGGTCAACAGGCCGACGGTGCGGGTGTTATATTCGGAATTCAGCCGGTCGGTGGTGTTGTACCAGACCTGCGCCCGCGCCTTGAGGTTGCGGCCCAGGAAATAGGGCTCGACAAAGGTCAGGCCCGACGACTGGGTGCCCGAGCCGGTGGCGAAGGACAGGTCAAGCTGCTGACCACGGCCAAGGAAGTTCTTTTCCGACAGTCCGACGTTAAAGCCGACCCCGGTCGCGACGCCATAGCTTGCGCCAAAGCTCAGGCTGCCGGTCGGCTGTTCCTCGACGTTGACGTCGACGATGACCTGTTCGGGCGACGAACCCTGACGGCTTTCGGCCTGCACATCGGCGAAATAGCCAAGCGCGCGCAGGCGTTCCGCCGAATTGCGGATTTCACGCGGGTTGAAGGGGTCGCCTTCGACGGTCGAAAACTGACGGCGGATCACCTCGTCGAGGGTGGTGGTGTTGCCCTCGATGTCGATGCGCTCGACAAAGACGCGCTGTCCGCGCGTCAGCGCAAAGGTCAGGTCCAGCGTCTGGTTGCGCTCGTTGCGGGTGATGCGCGGCTCGATATTGACGAAGTTCAGGCCCTTGCGGATCGCCAGCGCCTCCATCCGGCGGATGGAGGTGTCGATTTCGGTCGGGTTATAGACGCCGCCCTTTTTGACCCGGTTCTGGGCGTTGAATTCGGCGGCATCGACGCCGGGCACTTCGCTGACCGTGTCGACCTTGCCAAAGGTATAGCGCGGCCCTTCATAGATGTTGAAGGTGATGTAAAAGGCGTCGCGTTCACGCGCCACTTCGGGGGCCACCGCCTGCACCCGGAAATCGGCATAGCCCCGCGAACGATAGAAATCGGTCAACAGCTTTTCATCGACCGACAGGCGTTCGGGCGCAAAGGTGTCGCGCTTGATAAAGGTGCGCAGGATGCCCGCCTGCTTGGTTTGCAGCACGTTGCGCAGCCGCTTGTCCGAAAAGGCGCGGTTGCCGACAAAGCCGATGCGCTCGATTTCGGTGACGTCGCCTTCCAGAATTTCAAAGACAAGATCGACGCGGTTGTCGCTGCGGCGGATGATGCGCGGATCGACCCGGGCCGCCAGCCGCCCGTCCGAGGCATAGATCTGGCTGATGGCGGCGGCGTCCGCCTCGGCCTGGGCGGGCGAATAGACGCGGCGGGATTTGGATTTGACGATCTCGGCGAGGTTCTCGTCCTTGAGCTTCTTGTTGCCCTCGAAGCTGATGACGTTGATGGTAGGGAATTCGCGGATGCGCACGACCAGCGTCCCGGCCGAGGGGACCAGTTCGACCGTCTCGAACAGGCCCGAATTCTGCAACCGTTGCAGCGCGTCGTTCAGCGCCCCGCCCGACACATCCTGACCGCGCGGCAGGTCCAGATAGGACAGGATCGTCTGCGGTTCGATCCGCTGATTGCCCTCGATCCGCACATTGTTGAAGACATAGGCGGCCGCCACGGTCGGAAGCATGCCCACCGGCGCCGCCACCGCCAACGCCGAAATCAGCGCCAGCGCGCCCTTGCCGAGTTTCCTGTCCGTCATCGCCGCCCCTCGCGAATAATGCGTGTCTTGGCGGTTGATCCCGCCGGATTTGCCCAGATGGATACCGCGAAGCGGGCGGGACTGTCAAAAGGCAACGCCCTGTCAGGGGCAGAAAATATCGTTGGTGAGGCCAAAGATCATCAATGACAGCACCGCCGCCATCCCCAGCGCCGACAGGATATCGACCACCCGCGCCGAGGGCGGGCGCCGCGTCACCGCCTCATAGGCGTAAAACATCAGATGCCCGCCATCCAGCACCGGCACCGGCAACAGATTGAGAAAGCCGATCGCCGCCGAGAGCACCGCGATCCACCAGATAAAGTTCTGTCCGCCCGCCGAGGCCGCCTGGCCCGTGGTTTCCGCGATCGAGATCGCGCCGCCCAGATTGCAGGTGCCGATCTGGCCGGTGATCATCGCCCAGAGCCCGGAAACCGACGAGGCGATGATGTCCCAGGTCCGCGCGGCGCCGATTCCCAGCGCCTCGAGCGGACCGGCGGCGCGCGTCGCCGGCTCGAAATAGGTGCCGCCGCCGGTCACGCCGATCAGCCAGCGCTTTTCATAGCCGGTCGCCGTCGGCAGATCCTGTTCGCGTGCGGCCAGCGTATAATCGGCCGTGCCCGCCCCCTCGCGCCAGACCGACAACAGGACCGGCCGCCCCGCCGCGCCGGCAACATGTTCGCGCAGCTCGTCAAAGCGGCGCACGGGCTTGCCATCGACGCTCAGGATGACATCGCCGGATTGCAGGCCCGCATCCGCCGCCGGGCTGCGCGGCGCGATCCCGGCGATCAGCGGCGGCATCGGATCGGGACCCGGAACCGTGATCCGGGCGCCATCGCGCATCACCGTCCAGTCATGGCTTTCGCGCCGCGCAAGATCGGTTGCCACGCGGCCCAGATCGGCCCAGCCGGCAATCGGCTGTCCGTCCAGCGCCACCACCTGATCGCCGGGCCGCAATTCCATCGCGACGCCCGGCGGGGTGGCATGCAGCCGGCCGACCTGAACCTCGGCCACGGGCATGCCCTGCCAAAGCGCCATGCCACCAAAGACCAGAATCGACAGCACGAAATTGAACACCGGCCCCGCCGCGACCGTCGCAAAACGCGCCCAGAGCGGCGCGCCGCCAAGGCTTTGACGGCTCAGTTCAGGCGCGACCTCGGCACCCGAACCGGCGCTGGCGGCATTGCTGTCGCCCAGAAACCGCACATAGCCGCCCAGCGGAATCGCCGCCACCTGCCACAAGGTGCCGCGCCGGTCGCGGCGTGAAAACAGACGCGGACCGAAGCCCAGCGAAAACACCTCGGCCCGGATCCCCGACCAGCGGCCGACGATGTAATGGCCGTATTCATGAACGGCCACGATGATCGACAGCGCCACCACAAAGGCCGCCGCCGTCCACAGAAACCCGCCCAGATTTTCCACAAGCATGTTCATGCCGCGCCCCGCCATGCCGCCGCGGCCTGCCGCGCGAATCCGTCCCATTCCAGCACCGCCGCCAGATCGGCGGGGCTTTGCCCAAAGCCGTCCCGCCCGGCAGCGCGCTCAAGCGCATGCTCGACCGCCGCCGCCATCTCGGTAAAGCGGATGCGCCCGGCGATGAAATCATCGAGCGCCTGTTCTTTGGCGGCGTTCAGCACCGCCCCCGCCGCGCCGCCGCTCAGGATCGCCTCGCGCGCAAGGCGCAGGGCCGGCCAACGGACCTCGTCGGGCAAAGCAAAGGTCAGACTGCCAAGCGCCGCCAGATCCAGCGCCGGCACCGGCAGCGCCGCGCGTTCGGGCCAGTTCAGCGCGTAACCGATGGCGTGGCGCATATCGGGCGCGCCCAGATGCGCGATTGAGCCGCCATCGCGATGGGTGACCATGGCATGGATGATGGACTGGGGATGCACAAGCACCCGCAGCCGCTCGACCCCGAGGCCAAAGAATTCATGCGCCTCAATGACTTCCAGCGCCTTGTTGAACATGCTGGCACTGTCGATGGTGATGCGTTGCCCCATGTCCCAATTGGGATGACGGGACGCCTCGGCCACGGTCGCCTGCGCCAGACGTTCCAGCGGCCAGTCACGGAACGCGCCCCCGGATGCGGTGATGGTCACATGCTCGACAGAATCGAGGGTTTCTCCGTCAAGCGACTGAAATATCGCCGAATGTTCGGAATCTACGGGTAGAATCCGGGCCCCATACGCGCGTGCCCGCGCCATGACCAGCGGCCCCGCCGCGACAAGGGTTTCCTTATTGGCCAGCGCCAGCGTGCCGCCGCGTTCCAGCACCGCAAGCCCCGGTGGCAGGCCGGCCGCGCCGACAATCGCGGACAGCGTCCAGTCGGCGGGACGGGCCGCGGCCTCGGCGATGGCGGCGGTGCCGGCAGCGGCCTCGATCCCCGTTCCGGCCAATGCGGCGCGCAGCTCGTCCAGCCGGTCGGGCCATGCGGTGACGGCGATTTCGGCGCGCAGCGACCGGGCCATTTCCGCCAGCCGTGCGATATTGGCGCCACCGGTCAGCGCGACCGTGCGATAGGCATCCGGCCCCCCGGCCCGCATCAACAGATCAAATGCGCTTTCACCGACCGATCCGGTCGCGCCCAGCACAGAAATACTGCGCATTCCCCTAGCCTCCGATCACCGGCAAAAGGTTCACATAGAGCAGCAGAAACGCCACCAGCAAAGCGCCGGCCATGGCGTCGAAGCGATCCATGGCGCCGCCATGCCCGGGGATCAGGTCGGAACTGTCCTTGACCCCCACCCGCCGCTTGAGCCAGCTTTCGGCGATATCGCCCAACTGGCCCGAAAAGGCCAGCAATGGCCCCGTGAGGATCACCCCCCAGCCCGCGGCCCCGCCCAGCCACAGACCGAGCGCCAGCACAAAGGCACCGGCCCAACCGGCGAGCGTGCCGCTCCAGGTTTTTTTCGGACTGACCGAGGGCCAGAAACGCGGGCCGCCCAGCCGGCGCCCGACGAAATAGCCCAGCACATCGGACAGAACCACCGTGCCCACGATCCATAACAGCGTCGGCAGCCCCATCACCTCGCGGATGGCGACCAGCCCATAGCCGGCGCCAAGAATGGCAAGGGTAAAGAGCACGAAAGCCGGCCGTTCATGACTATGCGTGCCCGGCCAGCCGACAATGACCGGCACCAGCACCAGAAACGGCGCAAACGCCCCCGGCAAAAGCAGGATCGTCAGCAAGACCAGCGCCGAAAGCAGACCGATCAGCACGGGATGGCGCGGGCGGTGAAATTCGGGATGACGCCAGGCGGTCAGCCGCGCCAGTTCCCAGATCATCACGCCGACGACCGCGCTGACCCCAAGCCTGAGCCAGATCCCCGATGAAAACAACAGGATAAGCCCGACAACCGCCAGCACCGCGCCGGACATGAGCCGTTCGCGCAGATCGCCCCACTTTCCCCGGATGGCGTCGCGCAGCCGGCCCGATCTGTGGCCTGACCTGTGGCCCGATCTTGGACCGGATCCTGGGTCCGGGTTGGGGTCGGACCCCGTCATGCGCCGCCGAAACGCCGGTCGCGCAGCCCGAAACGATCCAGAATTTCCGCCAGATGGGCGGGGGTGAAATCGGGCCAGAGCGTCGGCGTGAATTCATATTCCGAATAGGCCGCCTGAAATGGCAGGAAATTCGAGGTCCGCGTCTCGCCCGAGGTGCGGATCACCAGATCGGGATCGGGATGCCCGGCCGTGTCGAGACAGGCGGCAAGATCGGCCTCGGTCGGCGCGGTGATTTCCCCCCGCGCCATGCGTTCCGCCAGTCGTGCCGAGGCACGCGTCAGCTCGTCCCGGCCGCCATAGTTGATCGCCACGGTCAGATTCAGCCGGGTATTGCCGGCGGTGCGCGCCTCGATCCCCGCCATCAGGCGTTGCAGCTTGTCGCTGAGCCGGTCGCGGCCGCCGATAAAGCGCATGCGCACGCCTTCGGCCGACATGCCATCGGCCTCGCGTTCGATATAGCGGGCAAAAATGCCCATCAAACCAAGAACCTCTTCGGTCGAGCGCTTCCAGTTCTCGGTCGAAAAGGCATAGACGGTCAGCCAGTTCACCCCCAGATCGGGACAGGCGCGGACGATCTGTTTGACGCGTTCCGCGCCGCGGCGGTGGCCGACAAGGCGCGGCCAGCCCCGATCCTGTGCCCAGCGGCCGTTGCCATCCATGATGATGGCGACATGGCGCGGGCGGGCGGGATGGCCGCCCGGCTCCATCAGGTTGGCTGCGACCTCGGCCATGGGATCAGACCTGCATGATCTCGGCCTGTTTGGCCTCTAGCGCCTGGTCGACCCCGGCGATCATCTTGTCGGTCAGTTCCTGCACCGCGCCTTCCCAGAACTTCTGGTCATCCTCGGACATGCCAGAATTCTTGGCCTTCTTGACCTGATCCATGCCGTCGCGGCGCACGTTGCGGATCGCAACGCGGGCATGTTCGGCATATTGGGCGGCGACACGGGTCAGCTCGCGGCGGCGTTCCTCGTTCAGTTCCGGGATCGGCAGCATGATGATGGTGCCGTTCAGCTGGGGATTGATACCCAGCCCCGATTCGCGGATCGCCTTTTCGGCCTTGCCGACCAGCGCCTTGTCCCAGACGTTGATCGTCACCATGCGCGGTTCGGGCACGTTCACGGTGCCGATCTGGTTGATCGGCGTCGGCGAACCATAGGCATCGACCATGATCGGCTCGACCATGCTGGCCGAGGCGCGGCCGGTCCGCAGGGATGCGAATTCATGGCGCAGCGCCTCCATGGCGCCCTTCATGCGGCGCTCCAGATCGTCGGTGTCGATTTCGGTCTCGTCGGACATGCTCGGTCACGGCCTCTGTGATATTTGTTCTAGCGCTTGTAGCCGAGCCATGGCGTCATGGCAAAGCTTATGCGGGGAATTTAACCATGTACCCGCGTATATGTTCCGTTGCCCGCCAGAATTCCGCAGAAGCCGCCCGGTTCATCCAGCGAAAACACGATGATGGGCAGATCGTTGTCCCGCGCCAGCGCGATGGCCGAGGCATCCATGACCCCCAGATGCTTTTGCAGCACCTCGTCATAGGTCACGTTGTCATAGCGTTTGGCGTCGCTGTGCTTGGCCGGATCCTTGTCATAGACGCCGTCGACCTTGGTGCCCTTGAAGATCGCCTCACAGTTCATTTCGTTGGCGCGCAGGGTGGCGGCGGTGTCGGTGGTGAAATAGGGGTTGCCGGTGCCGGCGGCAAAGATGATCACACGTTTCTTTTCAAGGTGGCGCACGGCGCGGCGGCGGATATAGGGCTCGGCGACCTCGTCCATGCGGATCGCGCTGATGACCCGGGTATGGATCCCCAGCGCCTCGAGCGCGGCCTGCATGCCAAGCGCGTTCATCACCGTGGCCAGCATCCCCATATAGTCGGCGGTCGCGCGTTCCATCCCCTGCGCGCTGCCCTGCAGGCCGCGAAAGATATTGCCGCCGCCGATGACCATGCAGATCTCGATGCCCATGTCGTGGACGGATTTGACCTCTTGCGCGATTCGGGCGACCGTCGGCGGGTGCAGGCCGTAACCCTGATCCCCCATCAGCGCCTCGCCCGAGATTTTCAGCATGACACGGGAATAGGATCCGGGGGTCTTGGTTGTGTTTTGCGTGACATTTCCGGACATGAGGACACCTTTTTCGCCGCGGTTTCATTGTCGCGCAAAATGTCGCAAACAGCCATTATGTTCAACCGCCCGCTTGCTGCTTTCACATGCCCCAGCGTCACCCCGTTCTAGACCGGCCCCATCTGGATCAGATCGATCCGGCCCGCCATGTCGTGATCGCCGGCCCCACCGCCAGCGGCAAGTCCGCCCTCGCGCTTGCGATCGCCGAGGCCCAGGGCGGCACGGTGGTCAATGCCGACGCCTTGCAGGTCTGGTCCTGCTGGCGGGTGCTGACCGCCCGCCCGCCCGCCGAGGATGAGGCCCGCGCGCCCCACGCCCTATATGGCCATGTCGCGCCGGGGCGGGCCTATTCGGTCGGTGAATGGCTGTCCGAGGTGGCGGCGCTGTCGGGGCGGCTGATCGTGGTCGGTGGCACCGGGCTTTATCTGAACGCGCTGACCCGGGGGCTGGCGGTCATCCCGCCCACCCCGCCCGAAATCCGCGCCAGCGCCGATGCCCTGCGCGCCACGCCGCAGGGGCTGGCCCGAATGATCGCCGGGCTCGATACAGAGACGAGCGGCCGGATCGACCTGCAAAATCCGGTCCGCGTCCAGCGCGCATGGGAGGTCTTGCAGGCGACCGGGCGCGGCATCGCCGCCTGGCAGGCCGAAACGCCGCCGCCCCTGATCGAGCCGTCATCGGCGCATCTCTTGATCTTGCAGGCGGATCGGGACTGGTTGGCGGCGCGCATCACCCGGCGGTTTCATCTGATGCTGGATCAGGGTGCGCTGGACGAGGTGCGCGCCGTTCTGCCCGATTGGGATGCCTCGGCGCTTTGGGCCAAGGCCATCGGCGCGCCCGAGCTGGTCGCCCATCTGCAAGGACGCGACAGCCTTGATCAGGCAGTCGAAAAGGCCATTATCGCGACCCGCCAATACGCCAAGGCGCAGCGCAGTTTCTTTCGGGGACGCATGCGCGATTGGCGGCAGATCGCGGCAAACCACTGATCCGGTTGAATGTTGTCGCCGCAATCATGTTGCGGGATAATCCTGAAACTGTTAACTTTATTTCAACCCTAAGTGGTGTAACTCTTTTGTGAGTAAACTGTGCAACGTTATGATTCGGACATTTCCCTTGAAAGTCACGTCTGATGAATGAAACCGTCCGCGCCCTGATTGTTCCGGCTGATCACCTCCCGGATCAGAGCTGCGAACGGCTGGTCGCGGCGGGTATCACCGCCCCGACGATCCAGGAACCGGCCCCGATCGACCCGCGCCGTCCGCCCGCGTGGGATGAACGGCATGACGGCGACGGCCATTCCGATCCGGCCCACCCGGAGCCGAACCGGCAAGTGGCGGGCATTTCGGTTCTCAATGCGGTGGTCGCGCTGGAACAGCCGCTGCCGGTGACGGCGCCGCAGCGCGTCGCGCAGCACCGCGCCACCCAGCCGATGCCCCCCCATGCCGCACCGGGCGACGGGCTGCGGCTGATCCCGCTTTCGGGATTTCATTGGGGTGGGGCGCTGCGCGGGCGCAACATGCCGCCTGCCCCCCGGGTGCGGGGCGATCATGTGCTGATCCTGCTCAAGGGGGGCGTGTTACAGATCGAATTTCCCCGCAACCGCCAGCTTCTTGTTCCCGGACGCGTGGCGTTCATCCCTGCGGGCACGGCCTTCGCGCTCAATCCCGGGGCGGATATCCAGGGTTGCGCGCTGCTTCTGGCGCCCGGGCATGGCCGGGACCTGCCGATGCCCCTGCCCCCGGGATGCCGCTTTGGTGCGCCTGCGATCGAGGATGCGGCACTGATCGAACCGGCGATGCAGGCTCTGGGCGCGGCGCAGCCCCGCACCAGTGCCGGACAGGCCGCGACTGCCTGTCAGATGGCGCTGATCGCGGTTGCCCTGTCGCGGCTGGACGAACGCGCCGGGGTCTATGGGCCGCGCCAATCCGGCATTCTGGAGGCGCGCCCCCTGACCGAGCGCTTTCTTGAACTGGCCGAGGCCGAATTGTCGCAAAACCAGACCATCGCCGAACTGGCCCGCAGGCTGGGGCATTCGCTGGCCCATCTGGACCGCGCCTGTCTGCAAAGCCGTGGGCGCAGCGCGCTGCAACTGCTTTACGATCTGCGGCTGGAACGTGCGGCGCGGGCGCTGCGCGGCAGCGACATCCCGATCTGCGACATCGCGCAGGAACTGGGCTATGCCGGGCTGGGCCATTTCATGCGCAGCTTTGCCGCCGCCACCGGGCGTTCGCCCGAGGCCTATCGCGATGTCATGCGCAATGGCGTGGGCGGCAGGCGGGACTGATCCGACCGAAAACCGGCCAAGACCGCCGCGAACGGGGCCGGTGCCGCGGATCGAAGCGGCTTGGGACCGTGAGTATTGGGGCGGCGCTGGATTGCGACGGGGCCGGACAGCTTGGCCGCCATCCCACCGCGACCTCAGCGCGGCGCCTTGCTCATTCCCGCCGGTCGGTGCCCGGAGGATCCCGGTCCGGCGCCTGTTCCGTCACCTCGTCCGCGCCGTCGTCAACGCCCCAGCCGTCGCCCGGATGCGGTTCCTCATCGGGGAATGCGGCGGAAAACCCTTCTTCCAGCTCGTTGCCCCGGCCGCGAAACCCTTGCGCCACGACGAATTTTTCCGATGAATCCGCCCGGCTCGCCGGTGGTTTCACATTCGCCACCTTGCGGAAATTGCGCTTGAGCAGGGCCTGCATGTCGTTTTCGGCCCCGCCGGCCAGCACCTTGGCGACGAATGTGCCACCGGGCTCCAGAACGTCAAAGGCCAGCTGCACCGCCGCCTCGACCAGCGCGACGATACGCAGATGGTCCGTGCCCTTATGCCCCGATGAGGCGGCCGCCATATCCGACATCACCACATCGGCACAGCCGCCGAGCCAGTCCTTGACCTTGTCATCGGCGCCGTCGGACAGAAAATCCAGCTGATGGATTTCGGCCCCGGCGATGGGATCGACCTCTTGCAGGTCGATGCCCAGCACGCGCCCGACCCGCTTGCCGGATTTCTCGCCAAGCGCATTGACGCGCGCCACCGCCACCTGACACCAGCCGCCCGGCGCACAGCCCAGATCGACCACCCGCGCCCCCGGCACCAGAAAGCGGTATTTGTCGTCCAGTTCCAGGATCTTGTAGGCGGCGCGGCCGCGATAACCGTCGCGCCGCGCCCGGGCGACATAGGGGTCGTTCAGCTGGCGTTCCAGCCATAGCGTGCTCGACAGCTTGCGGCCCTTGGCGGTCTTGACCCTGACCCGCAGATCGCGCTGCCCGCGCCCCGAACTCTTGCGCCCGGCGCCGGGCTTCTTGCCCTCGCTCATTTCATGCCACCCCGTTCATTCCATCCGGGGCCAGCACCCCATCCTTGACCATTTGCGCATATAAAAGACCCTCGCGCAGACCGCGATCCGCAACCGACAGCCTGCGCGTCGGCCAGACCCGCATCAGCGTCTGAAGGATCGCGGCCCCCGACATGATCAGCGCGTGACGTTCGCGCCCGATGCGCGGATCGGCACGCCGCCCGTCCGGCCCAAGCGCCAGATAGTCGCGGATCACGCGGTCGATCTGGGCCGAGCTCATGGTCAGCCCGTCCACCTTGGTCCGGTCATAGCGGCGCAGGCCCAGATGGCTGGCCGCCACCGTCGTCACCGTCCCCGAGGTGCCGATGACCTGAAAATTCTCGTCCATATCCTGCATCAGCGAATAGGGCGTGAAATCGGCCAGCATTTCCTCGAAATGCCACGACATCAGCGCAAAACGGCCCTGATCGTCCTCGACATCCTCGAACTGGTCGCGCAGCGTCGCCACGCCCAGCGGCACGCTGATCCAGTCGACGACCCGGGCGCCGCCGGGCTGCGGATTGTCGAACCCATCGCCCAGCCGCATGATCGCGCGCGACCGTTCCGTCGGCTCGACATCCTCAAGATCGATCCACACCAGTTCGGTCGAGCCACCGCCGATATCGACGACCAGCAACTGATCGGTGCGCTGACTGACCAGCGGCGCGCAGGAAATCACCGCCAGCCGCGCCTCTTCCTCGGCATCGATGATTTCGACCGGCAGGCCGGTTTCGCGCCGGATCATGCGCAGGAAATCGCGGCTGTTGCGGGCCCGCCGGCACGCCTCGGTCGCGACAAGGCGCATGCGCCCGACATTATGGGTTTCCAGCTTGCGGCGACATACCTGCAAGGCATGCACCGTCCGGGCCATCGACGAACGCGACAGCCTGCCAGATGCCTCGAGGCCATGCCCAAGCTGGACCGGCTTCGAGAAACTGTCGACCACCTGAAACTGACTGCCCAGGGGACGGGCAATCAGCATCCGGCAGCTGTTGGTGCCAAGATCCAAGGCCGCGTAAAGCGGCCCGTCCTCGGCCGGGCGGGTGACGAAAGGCTCGACCGTTTTTTTCGGGAACGCGTCCGCACCCGCAGGACGCCTGGGCGCCATGGTCACGCCCTCCGATAACAAGTTGGTGTAAAAGTAACCTGCGGCTCGGATGCGTTCAAGGGGGCAGGCCGGGTTCGGTGAAGGAACCCTGCCCCCCTCGACTCGGGCGCGGGGCAAGGCTATGGCATGCACCATGATCGTCATCGCCGCATTCATCCTTGGCGCAGCGATCGGCTGGATACGCGCCACCCGATTGGACGGAAACCGGGCCGACAAGCTGCAATATGCCGCCGCCTACGGGCTGGCGCTGTCCGTTCTGGGCGTTTTCGCGACCGTCATGATCGGTCGGATGGGCTGATGTTCCGGCCCTTTCTCGACAGTCTGCGCAGGCACGGGGTGCCCGCCAGCCTGCGGGAATATCTGGATCTGCTGGCGGGATTGCAGGCCGGGCTTTCGGACTGGACGCCCGAGGGATTCTATCATCTGGCGCGGGCCACGCTGATCAAGAACGAAGCCCATATCGACCGCTTTGACCGCGCCTTTGCCGAAACCTTTGCCGGGCTTGACGATATCCCCGTCGAGGCGCTGGTCGACGAGGTGGCGATTCCCGCCGAATGGCTGGAAAAGCTGGCCGAGAAATTCCTGACCCCCGAGGAACGCGCCGCGATCACCGGCCCCGGCAGTTTCGACGAGCTGATGCGCCGCCTGCGCGAACGCCTTGCCGAACAAAAGGGCCGCCATCAGGGCGGCAGCAAATGGATCGGCACCGCCGGCACCTCGCCCTTTGGCGCCTATGGCTATAACCCGGAAGGCGTGCGCATCGGCCAGCACGAAAGCCGCCATCGCCGCGCGGTGAAAGTCTGGGACAAGCGCGAGTTCCGCGATTTCGACGATTCGGTGGAACTGGGCACGCGCAATATCAAGCTGGCACTGAAACGGTTGCGGCAATGGGCGCGCCATGGCGCGGCCGAGGAACTGGACCTGCCCGGCACCATCCGCGCCAGCGCCGAGCATGGCTATATCGATGTCCAGACCCGGCCCGAGCGTCACAACGCCGTCAAGGTTCTGTTGTTTCTGGATGCCGGCGGCAGCATGGACGACCATTCCCGGCTGGTGGACGAGCTGTTTTCGGCCGCGCGCGCCGAATTCAAGCATCTGGAACATTTCTATTTCCACAATTGCGTCTATGAGGCGCTTTGGCGCGACAATCGCCGCCGCTGGGCCGAGACCACGCCCACCTGGGACATCATCAACCGCTTTGGCCGCGACTATAAGGCGATCTTCGTGGGCGATGCCGCGATGTCGCCCTATGAGATCGCGGTTCCCGGCGGCGCCAATGAGCATTGGAACCCCGAATCGGGCGAAACCTGGCTGCGGCGCCTGCGCGAAACATGGCCCGATCATGTCTGGCTGAACCCGGTGCCCGCCGCGCATTGGTCGCAGACCCGTTCCATCGCGATGGTGCGCGAGATTTTCGACAATCGCATGCAACCCCTCACGCTTGAGGGGCTGACACAGGCCATGCGCATCCTTGGCTAAACGCCGCGCCGCGCCCATATTGTTGCCATGCTGAAGCTTACGCCGATCATCCTGATCCTGCTTTATGTCGCCGCGATGTGGTTTTTCTCGCTATGGCGGCTCAAGGCGGAACTGAACGCGAAATCCGCGCCGCTGACCCATCCCCGGCTGGTGCCGATGCTGGAACGGCTGGGCCGGGCGATGGATCTGCCGCCGATCCGGGCGCATGTCTATGAAATCGCGCCGGTCAACGGGCTGGCGGCGCCGGATGGGCGGATCTTTCTGACCCGTGGCTTTCTTGACCGGCTGGACCGTGGCGAGGTGACCGAGGCCGAGCTGGCATCCGTCATCGCCCATGAGCTGGGCCATGTCGCGCATGGCCATTCGCGCCGGCGCATGGTCGATTTCGCCGGCCAGAACGTGATCCGCATCGTGCTGGCCGGTGTATTGGGCCGGTTCTTGCCCGGGATCGGCGGCTGGATCGCCAATCTGGCCGCCGCCGCCGTCGCCGCCCGCCTGTCGCGTCAGGACGAGTTCGAGGCAGATGCCTTTGCCAGCGCGCTGATGATCAAGGCCGGGCTGGGCACGGGGCCGCAGAAAAGCCTGTTTCGCAAGCTGGAATCGCTCTCGGGCGGTCGCGGCGCGGCGCCGGCATGGCTGATGTCGCATCCCAGGACCGAGGCCCGCATCGCCGCCATCGAAAAGCTTGAAACGCGGTGGCGCAGCGGCTGACGATCGCGCCGGCGCCGCAGCGGATCGATTTGGCGGACACTCCCCGCGATCCATGGCTTGCCGGGGGTCGGATTTGGCCTATGCTGCGCGGCAAAACGCCCGAGAGCAGATGACCAGACCCTTTCGCCGCCGCATCCTTTACATTCCCGGTTTCGATCCGATCCCGCCGCGCCGCTATCGCGAACTCTATAAACGCGAGGGCGCGGCGCAGGCGCAGGTTTCGGGCTATGGGCTGGAATTCGGCCCAAGACAGGACCGCACAGGGTTCGGCTGGGGCGTCAGGGGCGATTTCAACGGCCGGAACGCCGAGGCCGAATTCGAGGTGCTGATCTGGGCCGATATCGTCCAGAACTCGATGGGGCATTCGATTGCGGCGACCTATGGCCAGCTGCTGCACACGGCCCGGACCTATATCGGCTCGGGCGCGCTTTGGCGGTTGATGCGGCTGCGGCGCGGGCCGGTGATCGCGGCGCTTTATCCGGTGGTGGTGCTGATCGCGCAGCTTTTGCTGGCGCTGCTGGTTGGGGGGCTGACCGGTTGGGCGCTGGGGCGGCTGACGGGGCTGGGCTGGTGGCTGGGCCTGCCGGTGATGCTGGCGGTGTGCTGGGCGGGGCTGCATCTTTGGCGCCGGCTCGACGGCAGCATCTTTGCCTATTACCTCATGCATGATTACGCCTTTACCGCGCAGGATGGCGGCGCCTATCCGCCCGCGCTTGAGGCGCGGCTTGCCGAATTCACCGACCGCATCGCCGAGGTGATGGCGGGGGATTGGGACGAGGTGCTGATCGTCGGCCACAGTTCCGGTGCCTATCTGGGCGTATCGGTGCTTGCCGATCTGATCCGTTCGGGCCGGATCCCTGCTGCGGGAACGCCCGGGCGGCCGCGCCTGTCCTTTCTGTCGCTGGGCCATGTCGTGCCGATGGCCTCGTTCCTGCCGCGTGCAAACCGGCTGCGCGCCGATCTGCACGATCTGTCGGCAAGCCCGGAGGTCGACTGGATCGACGTGACGGCGCCGGGCGATGCCTGCTGTTTCGGTCTCTGCGATCCGGTCGCGGTCACCGGGGTCGAGCCGCCCGACCGCCGTCAGCCGCTGATCCTGTCGGCGGCCTTTACGCTGACGCTGTCGCGCCAAAAGCAACGCAGCCTGCGCTGGCGCTGGTTTCGCCTGCATTTCCAATATCTTTGCGCCTTCGATCTGCCCGGCGACTATGATTACTTTACCATTACCGCCGGTCCGTTGATGCTGGCCGAACGCTATGCCCGGCGCCAGCACTCGCCCGGCCGGATCGCGCGGCCGGTCAATCGCTGGACCGCGACATGACCCGGCCCGGCCCGATTCCGCCCAAGCCCGCCTCGCGTCAGGGAAAAGGCTCGGTCTGGCGCTTTATCCGCGATTTCCGGCGCGACATCCTTTCGGCGCAGTCCGAGCGGCTCTATACCGCCTGGATGGCCGAATTTCGCGGCCCCTTCATCCACAGCTTTACCTGCAACGACCCCAAGCTGGTCGATCTGATCCTGCGCCGGCGGCCGATGGATTTTCCGAAATCGCCGCGCATGGCGGCCGGGCTGCAACCGCTTCTGGGGAATTCCAGCTTTATCTCGAACGGCGAAACCTGGCTGCATCAACGCCGCATCATCGATCCCGCCTTTGAAGGCGGTCGCCTGCGCGATGCCTTTCCCGCCATGTCCGCAGCGACCGAGGCCGGCGTCGCCCGGCTTGCGCCGCTGGCCGACGGGCGGGATATCGATATCGAACCGCAGACCAGCCATATCGCCGCCGATGTCATCTTTCGCACCCTGTTTTCGATCCCGATCGAAAACGCCATCGCCGCCCGGGTCTTTGAGGCCTTTCGCGATCATCAGGACGCCCAGCCGATGGTCAATCTGGGCGGGCTGATCGCCCTGCCCCGCTGGGCGCGGCTGCATTCGCGCCGCGTGCGCGACAGCGCCCGCCGCATCCGCGGCCTGATCCGGGAACTGGTAACCGCGCGCGCCGCAGAGATTGCCGCCGGCACCGCGCCCCCCGATCTGGCGACCAAGATCATGACCACGCCCGATCCCCAGACCGGCAACAGGTTCAGCCCGCCCGAAATGATCGACGAGGTCGCGACCTTTTTCCTGGCCGGGCATGAAACCGGGGCCTCGGCGCTGGCCTGGGCGCTGTTTCTGCTGGCCGAAAATCCCGAATGGCAGGACCGTCTGGCGGATGAGGCCGCGCGCCATCCCACCCCCGATTTCGCCGCCGTGAAATCGCTGAGCGTGGCCCGCGCGGTGTTTCGCGAGGCGCTGCGGCTTTATCCGCCGGTCGCCATGACCGTGCGCCAGTGTCGCCGCCCCGAGATGCTGCGCGACCGCCACGCGCCGCGCGGCGCGCAGCTGGTGCTGTCGTCATGGCATCTGCACCGCCATCAGCGGCTGTGGAACGACCCCGACGTCTTTGATCCGGGCCGCTGGGAAACCGAGAACGGCAAGACCTGCGCGCGCGAGGCCTATATTCCCTTTTCGGCCGGCGCGCGCGCCTGTCCCGGCGCGGGCTTTGCCATGATCGAGGGGCCGCTGATCCTGTCGGCGCTGGCGCGGGCCTATCGTTTCGAACCCGGCGCGACCCGCCCGGTGCCGGTGATGCGGCTGACCCTGCGCGGAAAATCGGGCATCGCGCTGCGCCTGACGCCGCGTGCGCCCACAGCCTAGGGGGTTTCAAGCTCATGGCGGCGGGCAGTGAGCGCCTCGGCCATGGCGTCGGCCACGACCATGACTCGGCGCGATGCGGCCAGATCGGCATGGGTCACCAAAAGCACCGGACGCGACATGACACCGCCATCGGGCAGCGTCGCGGCGAGCAGCCGCAACCCCGCCGGTCGGGCCAGAAAATGCGGCAGAACCGCGATCCCCATCCCGTCGCGCACCGCCGCGACCTGCGCAGAGAGCGTATTCACCGCCAGCCGTGCCCCGTCCATCGCACCAAAGGCCATCGCCCAGCCCCGCAAGGTGGCGACGCTGATATCGTCGGGCCAAAGGACATGCCGGGACGGCGCGCACCCCTCGGCCGGCGCATAAAGCCCAAAGCCGATTTCGGCCAGCTTGCGCATCCGCAGATTCCCCTGTTCGGGCCGTGACAGGCGCAACGCCAGATCGGCGTCGTGGCGTTGCAGGTTCACCGTGGCGGTCGCGTTCAGAATTTCGACATCCAGCCCGGGATGCGCCGCCAAAAGTGGCTTCAGCGCCGGCAACACCACCGGCGTGATCAGCGTTTCAAAACAGGCCATCCGCACCAGCCCGCTGATCCGAACCTGTTCCCCCGCCGCCTGCCGCATTTCTTGCATCGCCAGCTCGACCGCTTCGGCGCGCGGCAGCAGCGCGCGCCCCTGATCGGTCAGCGCATAGCCAAACTGATGGCGCAGAAACAGCGGCAGGCGCAGCACCTGTTCCATCCGCTCGATCCGGCGCGACACCGTGGCAAGCCCAAGCCCGGTAGCCCGCGCCGCCCCGGTCAGCGTCCCCTCATGCGCGACGGCCAGAAACAGCCGCAGATCGTCCCAGTTCAGGCGCTCCATGGGCTTTCCATAAATGAAAATCAGCATTGCCATATTCGCGATATGCGGGTCGTGATGAAAGATGAAAAAGCTGGTCGCATCTCTGCATCAAGGACATGCCATGACCCGGATCGCGACCTTCCCGTCCCCAACCCTGCCGCGCAGCAGGGCCGCATTCGCGCTGAGCACCCTCGCCGCCCTGTTCTGGGGCACGAATTTCGAAGCGACGCGGATCGTTCTTGAGGGAATGGATCCCTGGACCGCCGCTGCGACGCGTTTTGTCATCGCCACGGCGGCGATCATGCTGTGGCTGGGAATGTCCGGCGGTTTCGATGTCGCATCGCTGCGCCGCAACCTGATTGCGTTTTGCGTGCTGGGCATCATCGGGGTCGCCGGCTTCAACGCCGCGCTGTTTCTGGGCATGCGCAGTTCAAGCCCGGTCACGGCGGCACTGATCATGGCGACCAGTCCGCTGACCACCACATTACTGGATGCATTGTTGCAGGGGCGCCGGCCCTCGACGCGGACAATGCTGGGCATGGCCATTGCATTGTTCGGGGTGGCCATGACCGTGGGGGCCTTTGCCGGGACGCGCATCGCCTCGGGCGATCTTTTGATCCTGTGCGGCAGTCTGGGCTGGGCGATCTATACCATCGGCTGCCGGCATTGGGTGCGGGGGGCCGACGCGCTGCAAACCGCGTCCTGGACGATGCTCAGCGGGACCGTCGTCCTGGTGATTCTGGCGCTGTGGCTGGGCGATCCGCTGGACGGCATCGCGCATGCGGGGGGACGGATCTGGGCGGCGATCCTGTGGATGGCGCTCTTCGGATCGGCACTGGCCTATATCTTCTGGCAGGTCGGCGTATCGGTCCGGGGGGCGGGGCCGACCTCGGTGCTGTTCAACCTGGTGCCGGTGGCGGCGCTGATCCTGGCCGCCATTCTGGGCCGCATGCCCCAGCCCATGCAGGTCGCGGGCGTGGCCATCGCGATCCTTGGGGTGGTTCTGGCAAGCGGGCGCCCGGCTGCGCGTGGACGCGCGGGCTGGTTTCGCCATGGCTTTGCCGGGGACGCGGCCGCCCTGAGCTTGGACGATTCGCGCCGCAACGATCGTCCGAGAAACCCGTGAGAAAGATGGAAAAGCGATCTGCGAAAGATTTGGTGCCGGCAGAGGGAATCGAACCCCCGACCCCGAGATTACAAATCACGTGCTCTACCAGCTGAGCTATACCGGCGCCTTTGTCGGACGCAGGCGGCCTGCGCCGCCCATGCGTCCCGTTCTGGGATCTGCCGCCGTAATCTGGACTGGGCGGCATGCCCGTTGGCTTCGATAGCGGTTGCGCCCTTCCTGTGCAAGCGCGCCGTTGGCCCCCGCCCATCCGACGCGGCCGGGGATCGGAAACGCCGCGCCATCGCCGCCCTATCCCTCGCCCGTGACGGGGACCGCCGCACGGATTGCGGCCATCAGTTGTTCTTTCGAGAACGGATCCCGCAGCCAGCCCGAGGCGCCGATATTGCGCGCCCGCGTCTTCAGCACCGGGCTGGTATTGGCCGACATGACCAGAATCGGCACCGCCCGCAGATATTCCAGCCGCCGCACCGCCTCGATAAAGCCCAGACCGTCCATCTGCGGCATGCTGATGCCGGTGATGATAATGTCCGGCCGCAGATACATCAGCTGCGTCAGCCCCTGAATGCCGTCGCTGCTGACATGCACCGTGCAGCCGGCGGCGGTCAGCGCCGCCTCGGCCTGTGCGCGCATCTGTATGCGGCGATGTTGCAGCAGGATCGTCAGATCCAGCGGCCCGTCCCGATCAACCATTTTCCCCTTTACCTCCCGCAGTCTCAATCACCGGGTCATCCGCCCCCATGTTTCCATCCGGTCGGGACAAGATGGCGCAAACAGATTAAACATAGGTTTACGGCCCCCAATTCGCCGGGCGGAAATCGCGCATGGCCGCTTTTGGGGCTTGCCTTTCGGGCCGCGACCGACTAAATCGCGCCCACTTCACAGGCGGGGTCGGGCCCCGGGGGGAGACATCCCCTGACGGTCCACCGGTTGGGGCATTGCCCTGAAAGCCCCGCCCAGGCGCAAACCGGAAAGGACATGGACATGGCGCTTCCCGAATTCTCCATGCGTCAGCTCTTGGAAGCTGGCGTGCATTATGGTCACCAGACCCAGCGCTGGAACCCCCGTATGGCCGAGTTCATCTATGGTGAACGTAACGGCATTCACATTTTCGACCTGACCCAGACGGTTCCGATGCTGGACGCCGCGCTGCAGGTCGTGCGCGACACCGTCGCCAAGGGCGGCCGCGTCCTTTTCGTCGGCACCAAGCGTCAGGCCCAGAAGGCCATCGCCGAAGCCGCCGAGAAATCGGCCCAGTATTATATGAACCACCGTTGGCTGGGCGGCACGCTGACCAACTGGAAAACCGTTTCGCAGTCGATCCAGCGCCTGAAGGCTCTGGACGAAACGCTGGGTTCGGGCGCCGAAGGCCTGACCAAGAAAGAGCGTCTGCAAATGGAACGCGAGCAGGCCAAACTTCAGGCCTCGCTGGGCGGGATCCGCGAAATGGGCGGTCTGCCGGACCTTCTGTTCGTCATCGACGTCAACAAGGAAGACCTGGCCATCGCCGAGGCGAAGAAACTGGGCATCCCGGTCGTCGCCGTGGTCGATACCAACTGCTCGCCCAAGGGTGTGGATTACATCATCCCCGGCAACGATGACGCCGCCCGCGCCATCGCGCTTTACACCGACCTGATGAGCCGCGCCGCGCTGGACGGTATGTCGGCCCAGATGGGCGCCGCCGGCGTCGATCTTGGCGCGCTGGAGGCCGCTCCGGGCGAAGATCTGGACGAAGAAGCCGCCGAAGAAGCCAACGCCTGATCGGGGTGCCCGTACGGGCCCCCTTGGCTTTACGGAACATTCATCAGGCGGGGATAAGCCCCGCCTGACGCATTCAGAACAAGGAGACATCCGATGGCTATCACCGCTGCGATGGTGAAAGAGCTGCGCGAAACGACCGGCGCAGGCATGATGGACGCCAAGAAGGCGCTGACCGAAACCGACGGCAACATGGACGCCGCCATCGACTGGCTGCGCACCAAGGGCCTGGCGAAAGCCGCCAAGAAAGCCGACCGCGTCGCCGCCGAAGGGCTGGTCGGTGTGCAGGTCACCAACGGTCGTGGCGTCGCCATCGAGATCAACTCGGAAACCGACTTCGTCGCCAAGAACGCCGATTTCCAGCAGCTGGTCCGTGAAATCAGCGAAGTCGCGCTGGAAACCGCGACCGATGTCGAGGTGCTGCGCGCCACGCATCTGAACGGCAAGCCCGTCTCGGAAGTGCTGACCGACGCCATCGCCCGCATCGGCGAGAACATGACCCTGCGCCGGATGCACGTTCTGGAAGGCGACACCGTGGTGTCCTATGTCCACAACGCCGCCGCAGACGGCATGGGCAAGATCGGCGTGCTGGTCGCGCTGAACGGCCCGGCGGAAAAGGCGCAGGCGATCGGCAAGCAATTCGCCATGCACATCGCCGCGACCAACCCGGTTTCGCTGTCGGAAGCCACCCTGGACCCGACCGTGCTTGAGCGCGAATTGCAGGTTCAGACCGCCAAGGCGCTGGAAGAAAACGCCTCGTCCGACAAGCCCAAGCCCGAGGCTGTGATCCAGAACAACATCATCCCGGGCCGGATGAAGAAATTCGTCGCCGAAAACACCCTGCTGGGTCAGGCCTTCGTGATGAATCCCGATCTGACCGTCGAGCAGGCGGCCAAGGATGCGGGCGTCGAAATCACCGGCTATGCCCGCGTGATGGTTGGCGAAGGCATCGAGAAGAAGGAAGAGGATTTCGCCGCAGAGGTCGCCAAGACCCTGGGCGGAAACTGATCCGCGCCGATCCTGCCGGTCAAACAACGCCCGGCATGATAAATAACCAATGCCCCGCAGATCATTGATTTGCGGGGTATTTTCATGCCTTGCTGCGATTCAACCTTCGGTGCCCCGTTCGCCCGAAACCGTGCTTGCGCCCAGAAACGAGGTAAAGCGCCAGGGCTCTCCCCCCGACCGCCCCGAGGCGCCGGACTGGGCATCGCTCTTGACGGTGCATGGCTCACCGGGATCGACAAAGATCTGCCGGCGGCTCGCGGCCAGCAGGATCGCCTGTGCGGTGGTGCGCGCGCCAAGCGCCTTTCGCGCCAGTCGCAGGTGCTTTTCGACCGTCGCAAGCGTCACATCCAGAAGCTCGGCGATCTCTTGCGTGGTCTGCCCGACCGAGATGCATTCCAGCACCTCGCGCTGACGCAGGGTCAGCACCTCGCCGGGCTGGTTGAAGGGCATGCTGGCAATGCGCAGATGAACGATTCCGGTCAGTGCCTCGATTTCGCGGTGGGATCGCTGCCAGGATTCGTCCAGCTTGTCCTGACGCTGACCGATGGCGCCGTTCAGGATGACCCCCGCGCGCAGCCGCTGCACGCTGTCGCCCAGACTGATCGCATAGCCGGCGACATAGCCATATCGCGTGAACAGATCCATCGCCCGCTCATCCTCGGCGCTCAGCCGGCCAGCAATGCGCTGGGTCCGCATCCAGTCCCAGCTTTCGCTGCCGTGATTGCGCTCGATCCAGCGATACATCGGGGAATTCTGTAACAGGTTTTGCGACAACAATTCGTGCAAAAGCCGGGGAGAGTGGCTGGACAGCAGGATGCTGTCATCGATCATCCGCGCGCTTTCCGACCGCAACAACCGCATGCCGTGATATGAAACATGCGGAAAGCCCAACTTGGTCAGCGTCGATACATATCTTTGCCAGACCTGCTCTGCCGAGCGCGCAGCAAGGATATTCTCTATGACGTCCAACATTTCAGGCACCTTGAGCGGTCGAGTCGATCTGAATGAGAAAGTTACGACACGCCGCCAGTAATTGAAATATTCTTACTCCAAAACAACATATCTTCAATCCTGACAATAGGGCGCAGCGGCGGAAAGGCCGGATTCACGCAGAAATATCAGGCCAAACCTAATATTATCATATCAGTATGACAAATTTCTGATGAAATACCTTAACTTTTCCGCGCCAAAGCCTGTCCTGCGGCTGTTGTGACCCGGCGCGGTCTGGATGGTTTCCCTGTCCCGCAATGCAGGCTACTGTGCCGGCGAAAACGAGTCAGGGGTTCAATGCATGCAGGTCGCCTTTCACTGCGGGGTCCATGGGACAGATCTTTACCGTATGGTCAAGACATTGCAGCAAAATCGCGACTGGCTTTTGCGAAACGGGATCGAGCCGCTGACCCCGAACAGCCATCGCGACGTCTTTGGCGAGGCGACGAACGCGCTGCAAGGAACGCCAGCCACGCCCGACATGCAACAGGTGATGTTCGACAGCCTGCTTGAGGTGGACGAGCCGCGGCGCATGATCTGTAGCACGCCGACCTTTCTGGGAACCGTGCGCCGCGTCATTTCACCGCAGGGGCTTTACGCTATCGCGGGCGAGAAAATGGCGGCGCTCGCCAATCTCTTCCCCGATGCCGAGGTCGAATTCTTCATGGCGCTGAAAAATCCCGCCACGCTGATTCCCTTCATCGCCGCCCAGGACAACAGCCCGCCCTATCACGAGCTCATGTCCGGCATCGACCCCGAGGCGCTGCGCTGGGCGCCCACCATGCGCCGCATCCTCTCGGCCCTGCCGGGTCATCGCATCGTCGTCTGGTGTAACGAGGACACCCCCCTGATCTGGCCCGAGGTGGTGCGCCGCATCGCCACCATGCCGAGCGATGTCCCGCTTAAAGCCGGCTTGCAGATCCTGGGCGACATCATGCGCCCCGAGGGCATTCAGATGATCCGCGAGGCGCTTGCCCGCGAAGAGCGCCTGACCGTCGCCAGCCGGCGGCGCATCTTCACCGAAGCGCTTGAGAAATATGCCCTGCCCGACCAGCTTGAGGTCGAAATCGCGCTGCCCGGCTGGACCCAGGAGCTGGTGGACCGGATCACCGCGAATTACGACCGCGACGTGGCCGAAATCGCGGCCCTGCCCGGCATCGAATTCATCTCGCCCTGATCCCGGCATGGGGCCGGGCTGCGCCCCGGCCGCCGCGCCATATGGCCGGGGGCATCACACCTCGTCGACGCGGCGCATCAGCCACAGCGCCAGCCCCGAACAGATCAGCGTGGCCAGCACGATAGGCAGCGCGGTCCCGTTATACAAAAGCCCGATCGGCGCCGCGATCAGCACCGCGCCAATGGTCGAGACCGCCGCGATGACCGAGGCGGCCATCCCCGCGACATGGCCCATGCGCTGCAATGCCATGGCGTTCAGATTGCCAAAGGTGACGCCAGCCATGAAGAAGACGCTGACCGACCACAGGAAAAACGCCGGAAAGCGCAGCCCCGGCGGCAACAGATCCCCCATCAGCAGGATCAGCATGCTGCCCGATACCACGACCTGCATCGCATAGGCCGCAGAAACGATCCGGCGCATCCCCAGCCGCATCACATAGCGCGCGTTCAGCACCGTCCCGCCCCCCGACAACAGCGCCATCGCCGCAAACCACAGCGGAAAGCTGTCCCCGGTGTGATAGGTGTCGACATAAAGCTGTTGCGCCGAGCTGAGCAATGCAAACATCTGCCCAAAGCCCAGCGTCATCACCAGCGTGATCAGCTGCACCTGCGAATTGCCCAGCACCTCGCGCGCCGAGGCCCCCAGCGCGGACAGGTTCAGTGGCCGCCGCGCCGCCGGCGGCAGGGTCTCGGCCTGACGCAGGTTCAGCCACAGCGCCCCGACCAGCGCCAACAGAACAAAGGACCCAAAGACCCCGCGCCAGCCGATGGCCTGGATAATGATCATGCCGATCGACGGCGCCACCGCCGGGATCAGGATAAAGATCATCATCACGAAGCTGGTGATGCGGGCCATCTCGCGGCCCTGATAAAGGTCGCGCACCAGCGCAAGCGCCACGATCCGCGGCGCCGCCGCCCCCACCCCCTGCACGAAACGCGCCACCAGCAGCATCTCAAGCGAATTGGCAAAGACGGCGGCGATGGCCGCCAGCGCATAGATGGCAAAGCCCGCCGTGATCACCGGCTTGCGCCCCAGGGTGTCCGAAAGCGGCCCCGCCACCAAAAGACCGATCCCCATCCCAGCGACAAAGGCCGTCAGCACCAGCTGCGCCCGGTTCACATTGCCCGGCGACAGCTCGGCCGCGATCTGCGGCAGTGCCGGCAGCATGGAATCGATGGAAAAGGCGATGACGGCAAAGATCAATGCCAGCATGGCGATGAATTCCGGCAGCGGCTGGCTGCGGATCGGCGTCGGGTTCGGCTCGTTCATGATGTTTTCCGTTTGCGCTTGGCATCGGGGTAACGCCGCGGGGTGACGGGTGCAACCCCGCCGCCCCCTTGCCACCCCGGTTGCGCCTGCCCCTAAGGCGGATATATCTGGGCACATGAGCGGACATCTGAACCTGATGAAACTTTGCGTCGGTTGCGACGACCCGGCCGAACTGGCCGCATGGCAGGCGGATCGCTATAAGGGGGGCCCGGCGCGCCATGTCACCCGGATGTGGCCCAAACGCGAAGCCGAGCTGCTCGACGGCGGTTCGATCTATTGGGTGTTCAAAGGCGTCATGCAGGCCCGCCAGCGCCTGCTGGCTCTTGAAGAGGTGCTTGGCGAGGACGGCATCCGCCGCTGCGCGCTGATCCTTGAGCCGGGGCTGATCCGGGTCGCGGCGGTGCCGCGCCGCCCGTTTCAGGGCTGGCGCTACCTGCCCGGCACGGATGCGCCCCCCGACCTGCCCCAGGGGCGCGACAGCGAACCGAACCTGCCGCCGGACATCGCCCGCGCGCTGGCCGATATGGGGCTGCGCTAAAGTATCCCAAACGCAGGCCACAGCGCGCCGAAACCTGCGATGCGCAATGCCCTGATCTGTCAGAAGATTGGAGCGGGTAGCGGGAATCGAACCCGCGCCAAGAGCTTGGGAAGCTCGTGTGATACCATTTCACCATACCCGCGCTGGCGGTGCAAATAGCATTACCCCGCGCCCGACCGCAAGAGCAAACCGTCACCCCGCGGCGCCGGTTTCTTCTTCATTCAAATATCCATGCGGCCGCGCCGACCAGTGCAAGGTTTCACAGTCGGCGCGCCTGCTCACGCAGGATGAATTTCTGGATCTTGCCGGTCGATGTCTTGGGCAATTCCCCAAAGACCACCGTCCTCGGCGCCTTGAAATGCGCCATGTTCTGGCGACAGAACGCAATCAGATCCTCGGCCGACAGCACGCGCCCGGGCTTGAGCGCGACAAAGGCACAGGGCGTCTCGCCCCATTTCGCGTCCGGCCGGGCCACGACCGCCGCCTCCATCACGTCGGGATGGCGGTAAAGCACATCCTCGACCTCGATCGAGGAAATATTCTCGCCCCCGGAAATGATGATATCCTTGGACCGGTCTTTCAGCTCGATATAGCCATCGGGATGGATCACCCCCAGATCGCCCGAGGCGAACCAGCCGCCGCGAAAGCTTTTCTCGGTGGCCGACGGGTTCTTGAGATAGCCCTTCATCACATTGTTTCCGCGCATGAAGATCTCGCCCATGGTCTGGCCGTCGCGGGGCACCGGCGCCATGGTTTCGGGATCGGCGACCATCAGCCCGCCAAGCGCGGGATTGCGCACGCCCTGACGCGATTTCAGCCGCGCGCGCGCCTCGGGGCTGCGCTCGTTCCATTCCTCTTTCCAGGCACAAACCACCGAGGGGCCATAGGTCTCGGTCAGCCCATAGACATGGGTGACCGAAATCCCCAGCGCCTCCATCGCCGCGATGACCGTGGCCGGGGGCGCAGCACCTGCGGTCATCACCTTGATCTCATGGTCGAAAACCTTCAGCTCGTCGGGGGCGTTGGCCAGCATGTTCAGCACGATGGGCGCACCGCAGAAATGGCTGACCCTTTCGTCGCGGATCAATTGCCAGATCGGTTCGGCCCGGACCGCGCGCAGACAGATACAGACCCCGGCATTGGCGGCGATGGTCCAGGGAAAGCACCAGCCGTTGCAGTGAAACATCGGCAGCGTCCACAGATAACGCGCATGCTGGGGCATGCCCCAGGACACGATATTGGCCATGGCGTTCAGCGCCGCGCCGCGATGGTGATAGACCACGCCCTTGGGGTCGCCCGTCGTCCCCGAGGTGTAATTCAGCGTGATCGCATCCCATTCGCTTTCCGGCAAAAGCCAGTCGAAATCCGCATCCCCTTCGGCCAGAAGCGCGTCATAGCTCAGCTGCCCGATGCGCCGGGCGCCGTCAAAACCGGGATCGAGGATATCGACGACCAGCATCTCTGTCCGGCCCGAAATTCGCACCGCGCGCTCGGCCAGTTCCGCGAATTCGGGATCGACCAACAGCACCCGCGCCTCGCCATGGTTCAGGATGAAGGCCACGGCCTCGGCATCCAGACCGGTGTTGATGGCATTGAGCACACCCCCGGCCATGGGCACGCTGAAATGGGCCTCGAACATTTCGGGGATATTGGCGGCGATGATCGCGACAGTATCGCCCGGCCGCAGCCCGCGCCCCACCAGCGCGCCCGCAACGCGCCGGCAGCGGTCATAGGTTTCGGCCCAGTTCCGGCGCAGATCGCCATAAAGCACCGCAAGCGCCTGGGGATAGACCTCGGCCGTGCGCTCGATGAAGCGCAAGGGCGAAAGCTGTTCGTAATTCGCCGCACAGGCATCGAGGCCCTGCTTGTAGATTTGTTGATCGGCCATTCATCCCCCCTGAACACCCGTCCCGCCCGGATCGCCGCGATCCGCCATGACGGCGACGGATATTCAGGCTAGCGCAAGGCCAAAGCCCAAGGCCAGCGCGATCTGCAAGGGCGATCCGCCCGCGCGGTCCGGCGGCCTGCCTTCCGGCGATGCGCGCAAGTGCGGTCCGCGCGTTTTTGGGATTGAATATCCCGGTGGTTGCTGTTCGTTATAATACAAAACCCGCATTCCATGCCCGGAGCAAGACAATGCCAGCGCTTCCGCGCCGTATTCCCAGTTGCCTGATCCTGCCGCTTGCGATCGGGCTTTTCCACACGGCCGCCATGCCTGCCGCCGCGCAGCAGCCTCAGGGCGAGATGCCGCCGACCCCGGTGACGGTGGTGACCCTGCATGCGCAGGATGTGCCGTTGACCACCACCCTGCCCGGCCGCGTCGCCGCCTCGGCCGAGGCCGAGGTGCGCCCGCAGGTCAACGGTATCGTCACCGAACGCCTGTTCAAAGAAGGACGCCACGTCAATCTGGGCGATCCGCTGTTCCGTATCGACCGCACCACCTATGACGCGGCCGTGGCTCAGGCCGAGGCCGCCGTGGCCCAGGCCCGCGCCCAGGCCGACAATGCCCGCCGCGAGGCCGAGCGCGCCGGCGCCCTGCGCGACCGCCGCGTCGCCAGCGAAAGCACCACCGACAGCGCCATCGCCGCCCGCGACGCCGCCGAGGCCGCCGTCAAGGTCGCCGAGGCCCAGCTGCTGACCGCCCAGATCGAGGTCGAGCGCACCACCATCCGCGCCGAGCTGGACGGCGAGATCGGCCTGGCCCAGACCAGTCAGGGCGCGCTGGTCACCGCCAGCCAGGCCAATCCGCTGGCCGTCATCCGCACGCTGGACCCGGTCTATGTCGACGTGACCCAATCGGCCGCCCAGGTCATCCGGTTCCGCCGCCAGATGGCCGAAACCGACTGGCAGATACGCGGCGATCAAAAGGTCACGCTGCGGCTGGCCGATGGCACCGATTTCGACCACGAAGGCACGCTGACCGCCGCCGAACCCTATGTGAACGAAACCACCGGCGTGGTCACGCTGCGGCTGTCATTCGCCAATCCCGACCGGGTTCTGCTGCCGGGCATGTATGTTCAGGCCGTGGTCCAGCAGACCATCGCCCATGACGTGTTCCTGGCCCCCCAAGAGGGCGTGTCGCGCGACCGCCGGGGTCAGCCCATCGCGCTGGTGGCCAATGCCGAGAATATCGTCGAACAGCGCCAGCTGACCATTCTTCAGGACATGGGCAATAGCTGGGTGGTCAGTCAGGGACTGAAGGATGGCGACCGGCTGATCGTCGAGGGTCTGCAAAAGATCGCCCCCGGCGCCCCGGTCGCCCCGCAGGAACGCCAGCCCGCCACCCCCGAAGCGGCGGCCCCGGCCGCCGAGGGTACGGATGCCCCGGCAACGCCCGGCGACGCCGAAGCGAAGGCCCCGGCCGATGCCGCCGCGACCGATGCGCCCGCGGATGCCCCGGCCGAAGGCCAGGACGGCGAGACGGCGGCGAACTGATCGCAGCCGCATCCGCCGCAGACCCGCCGCAGTCAAAGCAATGGCAGCCAAAGCAATACAGGACAGGAAACGCTAATGGCCCGCTTTTTCATCGACCGTCCAGTCTTTGCCTGGGTGATTTCGATCCTGATCATGGGGCTGGGGATTCTGTCGATCCTGACCCTGCCGGTCGCGCAATACCCCCAGATCGCCCCGCCGCAGGTGACGGTCACCGCCACCTATCCCGGCGCCTCGGCCGATACCGTGGCCAATACCGTGACCCAGGTCATCGAACAGCAGATGACCGGGCTGGACGGCCTGCGCTATTTCAGCTCGTCCTCCAGTTCGGCCGGCATCTCGACCACGACGCTGACCTTCGAGACCGGCACCAATGCCGACATCGCCCAGGTTCAGGTGCAGAACAAGCTGTCGCAGGCGACCTCGCTTCTGCCCGAACCGGTCCAGCGTCAGGGTATTACCGTCGAGAAATCCTCGTCGGGCTTTCTGATGGTAATCGGCCTGACCTCGACGGACAAACAATATGAACAGGCCGATCTGGCCGACTATCTGATTTCCAACATCGTCAACGATATCAGCCGGGTCGAGGGCGTGGGCACGGTCCAGGTCTTTGGCTCGCAATATGCGATGCGGATCTGGCTGGATCCGTCCAAGCTTGCGGCCTATGACATGGCGCCGTCGGATGTGGTGGCGGCGGTCTCGGCCGAGAACGCGCAGATTTCTGCCGGCAGCTTCGGCGACCGGCCCGCGCCCGCCGGCCAGATGCTGAACGCCACCGTCACCGCGCAATCGCTGCTGTCGACGCCGACCGATTTCGAACAGATCGTGCTGCGCGCCGAGGCCGATGGCGGTCTGATCCTGCTCAAGGATGTGGCCCGCGTCGAGATCGGCGCCGAGAATTACATGACCGACGCCCAGTATAACGGGCAGCCGGCCTCGGGGATGGCGATCAGCCTGGCCTCGGGGGCGAACGCGCTGGACACGGCCGACCGCATCAAGGCGCGGATGGACGAATTCGCCCGCTTCTTCCCCGAGGGCATGACCTATGTGGTGCCCTTTGACACCACGCCCTTCGTGCTGATCTCGATCGAAGAAGTGGTCAAGACGCTGATCGAGGCCATCGTGCTGGTGTTTCTGGTCATGCTGCTGTTCTTGCAGAACTGGCGGGCAACGATCATTCCGACGCTGGCGGTGCCGGTCGTGCTTTTGGGCACGTTCGGGATTCTGGCGGCATTGGGCTTTACCATCAACACGCTGACCATGCTGGCCATGGTGCTGGCCATCGGGCTTTTGGTCGATGACGCCATCGTCGTGGTGGAAAACGTCGAACGCATCATGGAGGAAGAGGGCCTTTCCCCGCGAGAGGCGACGCGCAAATCGATGGGCCAGATCACCGGGGCGCTGGTCGGTATCGCGCTGGTGCTGTCGGCGGTCTTCGTGCCGATGGCGTTTTTCGGCGGCTCGACCGGGGTCATCTACAAGCAGTTCGCGATCACCATCGCCTCGGCCATGGGTCTTTCGGTGGTGGTGGCGCTGACGCTGACGCCGGCGCTTTGCGCCACGCTGCTGCGCAATGAACACGGCCACAAGACGCGCGGCTTCTTTGGCCTTTTCAACCGCATTTTCGACGGGATCATGCATCGCTATGGCGGTGCGGTGAACTGGCTGATCCGGCGGCCGTTGCGGATGATGGTGATCTATCTGTGCATCGGCGCGGCCATGGTGTTCATGTTCCTGCGCACGCCCACCGGCTTTTTGCCCGATGAGGATCAGGGCATCATGTTCGTGCTGATCCAGGGTCCGACCGGCGCCACCACCGAACGCACCGAAGCGGTGATCCGGCAGGTTCAGGGCTATTTCAACACCCAGGAGGCCGAGAATGTCGACAGCTCGTTCGGCGTCAGCGGCTTCAGCTTTGCCGGTCAGGGCCAGAACATGGGCATCGTCTTTCTGCGGCTGAAGGACTGGTCGGAACGGCCGCGTCCCGATCAGTCGGTGCAGGCGATTGCCGGGCGCGCCTTTCCGGCGATGATGCAGATCCAGGATGCGATGGTCTTTCCCATCGTGCCGCCCTCGGTCATCGAGCTGGGCAACGTGTCGGGCTTTGACTTCTATCTTCAGGCCCGCGCCGGCCAGCCGCATGAACAGCTGCTGGATGCCCGCAACCAGATGCTGGGCATGGCCGCGCAGGATCCGCGCATCGCCTCGGCCCGCCCCAACGGGCTTGAGGACGCGGCGCAGTACAAGCTCGATATCGACTGGCGCAAGGCCGGGGCCATGGGCGTGACCGCGACCGATGTCGGCAGCCTTCTGTCGGTGGCCTGGGCCGGCAGCTATGTGAACGACTTCATCGATCGTGGCCGGATCAAGCGCGTCTATGTTCAGGGCGAGGCCAATTCGCGCTCGGTGCCGACCGATATCGACAAATGGCGGGTGCGCAACAGCGCGGGCGGGCTTGTGCCCTTCTCGAACTTTGCCACCGGTCTGTGGAGCTATGGGCCCCAGGGGCTGACCCGCTATAACGGCGTGCCGGCCATGCAGGTACAGGGCTCGCCCCAGCCCGGCGTATCCTCGGGCGAAGGCATGGCCGCGATTCAGGAACTTGGCGCACAACTGCCCACCGGCTTTGACGTCGCCTGGACCGGCCTTTCGCTTGAGGAACAACAGGCCGGAAGCCAGACCACGCTGCTTTACGGGCTGTCGCTGGCGGTGGTGTTCCTGTGTCTTGCGGCGCTTTATGAAAGCTGGTCGATCCCCTTCGCGGTGATGCTGGCCATGCCCATCGGGGTTCTGGGCGCGCTGGCCGGGGCCTGGCTCGGCGGGTTCGACAATGGCGTTTTCTTCCAGGTCGGGTTGCTGACCGTGATCGGCCTGACCGGCAAGAACGCCATCCTGATCGTCGAATTCGCCCGCGAACAGGCGGATGCCGGCAAGCCGCTTTACGAGGCCGTGGTCGAGGCCGCGCGCCAGCGGTTCCGGCCCATCGTCATGACCTCGGTCGCCTTCTCGCTGGGGGTGCTGCCGCTGGCGCTGTCTTCGGGGGCGGGGGCGAACGGGCGCAACACCATCGGCGCGACCGTGCTGGGCGGGACGATTTCGGCCACCGTGCTGGGCGTTCTTTTCGTGCCGCTGTTCTTTGTGCTGGTGCGCCGCATGCTGGGCCGGCCCGAGCCGGCGGCCAAGCCGGCCACCGAGAGCGCCGCCTGATCCGGGCCAAGGGGCCAGCGGGCAACCGCAAGACCCTGAAACGAAACGGGGCCGGGATGCATCGCGCATTCCGGCCCCTTCCCGTTCCGGGCGGTCCAGATGCGGCTTGCCCGATCCCCGCGCCGAACCTAATCTGTCCTTCGGGATTTTACGTTGCCCGCCTGCGCGGGCGACCTGTCAAAGGAAGTTCAGCCTGACCCGCCCATGCCCGCCCATCCGCCACCTCTGGCCGCGACCGCCTGTTCGCCGCCTTGCTGGCCATGGCCGTCCCGGGGGCTGACCCTTGGCCCGCCCGTCCCAGATCCCTGCCCGACCCTCGCCGGCCCGGCCGCTGATCGGCACGCGCATCCGCGAACGGCGCCTGTCCCTTGGCCAGCGGCAAACCGATATCGCGCGCCGCGCCGATATTTCGGCCGCCTATCTGAACCTGATCGAGCATAATCGCCGGCCGGTCGGCCACGACCTGTTGTCGCGGCTGGCGCAGGCGCTGGAAATCGATCCGCAGGAACTGGCCTCGGATCGCGAAGAGCTTTTGATCGGCGCCCTGCGCGAGGCGGCCGCCCGCGCGCCCGATCAGTCCGGGACCGCCGTCGAGCTGGATCAGATCGGCGAATTCGCCGCCCGATTTCCGGGCTGGGCGGCGACGCTGGCCGATGCCATGCGCCGCGCCGATGCGCTGGAACGGCGGCTGATCGCGCTGTCGGATCGCATGACGCGCGACCCCTATCTTTTGACCACGCTGCATGAGGTGCAATCGGCGGTGACGGCGCTGCGCTCGACCGCCTCGATCCTTGCGGAAACGCCCGAGATCGAACCGGAATGGCGCGACCGCTTTCACGCCAATCTGGACAGCGACAGCCTGCGCCTGTCGCGCACTGCACAGTCGCTCGTGGCCTATCTCGACAGTTTCGAGGACGATGCCGTGCCGATGTCGCCTCAGGAAGAGGTCGAGGCCTGGCTGGCCGCCGGCCAGAGCGATCCCGCCAACGCGCCGGAACTGGTCTCGGATGCGGCGCGGGCGATGGCGCAGGGGCTGGCCGGCATGCTGGCCCATGACCGCGCGCAATTGCCCGATGCGACGCTGTCGGCGGCGGTCTCGGATCCCGCCATCGCCGGCGATCCGGCACAGATCGCCGCGCGTCTGGGCAGGTCCCTCGACCTCGTTCTGCGCCGGCTTGGCGTGTTGCGGCCCGGCCCATGGCAACAGGCCGGGCTGATCGTCTGTGACGGTTCGGGCGCGGCGATCCTGCGCCTTGCGGCCACCGGCTTTCCGCTGCCCCGCCCGGGCGAGGGCTGCGCGCTTTGGCCGCTGTTCGAGGCGCTGGCCCAGCCGCAGCTGCCCGTCGCGCGGCTGATCGAGACCACCGGCGAGGGCCGTTTCGCCGCATGGGCCGTGGCCGAACGGCTGTTGCCCATGGGCTTTGACGGCCCCGCGCTCAGCCGGGCGCAGATGCTGATCCGGCCCGCCGCCTTGCAGGACACGCGCCCGGCGCTGCCGGTCGGTCCCGCCTGCCGGATCTGTCCGCGCCCCGCCTGCACGGCACGGCACGAACCTTCGATCCTGGGTCCGGCATGAGCATTTGACGCCGCTGCCACGCCCCGCCATGATCGCCGCAACCGCAAGAGGATCCCGCCCGTGACCCCGCCCGCCGACGTGTTGCTGATCGAGGACGAGCCCAGCATCGCCGAGGCCGTGCATTTCCTTTTGACCCGCGAGGGCTGGCATTGCGAATTGTGGACCACCGGCATCGGCGCGCTGGACCGGATCCGCGCGCTCAGGCCGCGATTGGTGGTGCTGGATCTGATGCTGCCCGGACGCAGCGGCGCCGAATTGCTGGCGGATCTGCGCGGCGACCCGGAACTGGCGCGCCTCGCGGTGCTGCTTTTGACCGCGCGGGGCACCGCAAGCCTGCCCGAGGGCGCCGACCGGGTGCTGGCCAAGCCCTTTGCCAATGCAGATCTGCGCCGCGTCGTCCAAGACCTTCTGGGCCCGGCATGAGTCCCCGGCGGTTGTTTCTGGGGCGCGAAGCCTATCGCCGCCGCCGTCTGGGCGATGCCACGCGGGTGGTGGCGGCGGTTTTCGCGCTGGCCACGCTGTTGCCGCCGATCTGGCTGCCGCAATATTTCAGCTTCGCGCGCGGCGCCGTCTGGCTTGCGCTGAGCTGGGGCCTGACCATCGCCGCCACCGCCTTGCTGCATCGCGCATTGGCCCAAAGCCCCGCGCCGGAGGACGAGGATGACGCCTGAAACGCTGGGCGTGGCCGCGATTGCCTATCTGGCGCTGATGTTTCTGGTGGCCCATGCGGCCGACCGCGCCGCCGCGCGCGGGCGCTGGCGCTGGATGGATCGGCCGGTCATCTATACGCTGTCGCTGTCGGTCTATTGCTCGGCCTGGACCTTTTACGGGGCGGTGGGCTATGCGACCCGTTCGGGGCTGGAATTTCTGACCATCTATCTGGGGCCGGGCATCGTTTTTGCCGGCGCATGGTGGGGGCTCAGGCGGCTGGTGCGGGTGGCGCGGATGCATCGCGTGACCTCGATCGCCGACCTGATTTCCAGCCGCTTCGGGAAATCGGCGGCGCTGGCGGGGCTGGTGACGCTGATCGCGGTACTGGCGGCGACGCCCTATATCGCGCTGCAATTGCAATCGGTCAGCATGGCGGTTTCGGCCTTTTCCGAACCCGGGCACCCGCTTTCGGCCAATGTCGCGCTATGGGTCGCGGTCGGGCTTGCGGCCTTCGCCATCCTGTTCGGCACCCGCAATCTGGCGGCGGATGAGCGTCATCACGGCGTCGTCATGGCCATCGCGGTCGAGGCGGCGGTCAAGCTTGCCGCCTTTGTCGCCGTCGGCGCCTATGTGCTCTGGGGGCTGGCGGACGGGCCTGCCGATGTGCTGGCCCGCATCGACCGCATGGCCGCCTCGCCCCAGGGCGAAGGCTGGATCATCCGTCCCGACCGCTGGTTCACGCTGATCGCGCTCTCTGGAGCCGCGGTCGTCATCCTGCCGCGCATGTTCCATGTTCTGGTGGTCGAAGCCAATGACGAGGACCGCCTGCGCCATGCCGGCTGGGCCTTTCCCGCCTATCTGGCGGCGATGTCGTTTCTGGTCCTGCCCATCGCGGTGGTGGGCCATGACATGCTTCCGGCGGGATCGAACCCGGATCTTTATGTGCTGGACCTGCCCTTGTCGCAGGGGCGCGATACGCTGGCGGCTTTCGTGTTTCTGGGCGGGTTTTCCTCGGCCATGTCGATGGTCGTGGTCAGCGCCATCGCGGTGTCGACGATGATGGCCAACCACTGGCTGGCGCCGGTCTGGCTGCGGCTGCGGCAGGTGCGGCCTATGGATCCGGCCGCCAGCCCCGAGGATCTGGGCGCGTGGATGCTGAACGCGCGGCGGCTGGCCATCGTGGCGGTGATCGGTGCCGGCTGGATCTATCATCAACTGTCGGGCGGGACCTCGGCCCTGGCCTCGATGGGGATCGTGGCCTTTTCCGGCATGGCGCAGGTCTTGCCTGCGATGATCGCGGGGCTGCTGTGGCGCGGGGCGACGCGGCGCGGGGCCATTGCCGGGGTGCTGGCCGGGACGGTGATCTGGGCGGTGCTGATCTTTCTGCCCTCGCTGGGCCTGATCGCGCGCCCCGAAATGCCGGCCGGGATCGACCCCTTTGCCGGCGCCGTGCTTTTGGCGCTGGGGGTCAATCTGGCGCTGCTGACGGTGATTTCGCTGATGGATTTTCCCGATCCGGTCGAACGGCTTCAGGCCTTGTCGTTCGTCCACGCCATCGCCCCCGACAGCAGCCCCGCCGAAACCGCGCCGGTCGCGCAATCCGAGGCGCTTTTGTCCCTGGCCGGGCGTATCTGGGGTACGGAAAGCGCATTGGATTTCTTTCGCAAGAGCGCGGAAAATCAAGGGAAATCCGATTACCTTCCCGATCTGACGCCGCGCTTTCTGGCCCTGTTCGAACGCCGGTTGGCGGGGACCGTCGGCGCCGCGACCGCCGCCGCGCTGATGAGCCGCGTGGTCGGACGTGGCGGGGTGACCGTGGCCGAGCTAATGGATGTCGCCGGCGAGGCCAGCCGCGCCCGCGCCGACAATCTGCGCCTTGAAACAGCCTCATCCGAATTGGCAAGAACTGCGCGCATGCTGCGGGAGAGCAATGAAAAACTTACCGCGCTGTCGACCCAGAAAGACGCATTCCTCGGCCAGATCAGCCATGAGTTGCGCACGCCCATGACCTCGATCCGGGCCTTTTCCGAATTGCTGATGGAGCCCGAGCTTTCGGCCGCCGATCGCAGCCGCTTTGCCGGGATCATCCATGACGAAGCCGCGCGCCTGACCCGGCTTTTGCAGGAACTGCTGGACCTCGCCGTGCTCGAGGGTGGACGGGCGCGCCCCCGCCCGGCGGTCGTGAACCTGCACGATCTGATCGGGCGCGCGCTGACGACTGCCGGCGCCACACCCGCGCCGCGCGATTTCACCATCATCCGCAATATCCCCGCCGAGCATCTGCCCGTCATCACCGATCCCGACCGGCTGTTGCAGGTGCTGATCAATGTGATCACGAATGCGCGCAAATATTGCGATGCCGAATTTCCCGCGATCCGGATCGATACCCGCCGCACAGAGGCGGGCGGCACCGAAATCGATATCGGCGACAACGGATCGGGCATCCAGCCACAGAACCGCACGCTGATTTTTGAAAAATTCTCGCGGCTCAACGATCCGTCGCGGGCGGGCGGCGCCGGGCTTGGATTGGCAATCTGTCAGGAAATCATGCAGTTTCTGGGTGGCAGCATCGCCTATCTTCCTGGACGCGGCGGCGCCTGCTTTCGAATCGCACTGCCCAAACGCCCGCCCGCGCCGCCGGAAAGCGGATCCTTGCAAAATGGGACGAATTTGTCCGGCTAAACGATTTGGCAACCACTCCGTGCCATTTTGCCGGAAAGAGTGTCTTGATTCGGCCCGGATATGGAAAGCGCAGCACAGGAACAGATGACGGGTGAAACGCCCAAGACCGGCAAAGCCGGTTCCGTGCCCGGCACCGGACTGGTGTTGCGGCGCATCATCGCCGAACGCGGCCGCAGCCTGACCGTTGGCGGCCCGACGCCGGGCGGCGGCGGCCTCAGCCTGGAACGCGTGGCCGGGATTGCCCTTGGCCGCGCGGCCGAAAAGCTGCATCACCTGCCGGTCTTTATCGAACGGGTGGAGCTGGCCCCGGTCAGCGTGCCGGAACTGACCGAACTCTTGCCCGAACGCGCCCTGCTCACCGTGCTTGAGGGGAGCCGCGATGAACTCGGGGTGATGGCGCTTTGCCCGAACCTATTGGCTTCGATCATCGAGATGCAGGCGATCGGGCGCGTGACCTCGCGGCCGGCGCAAAGCCGACGCCCGACGCGCACGGATGCGACCATCTCGGCCGATTTCGTCAATGCCTTGCTGGCCGAATTGGGGCGTGAACTGCGTCAGCACGCGGATAGCCCCGCCTTTGGCGCCTATCGCTATGCCACCTATATCGACGATCCGCGCCCCCTGGCCTTGATGCTTGAGGATGGCGAGATGCAGCGGCTCAGCCTGCATTTCCGTGTCGGTGCGGGTGGTCAGCGCGATGCCTCGATCCTGATTGCGCTGCCCGCCCCCGGCGGGCGCGACAGCCGTCCGGTCGCACTCACATCCAGCACGACCGTGGCACAGGGCAAACCGGCCGCCGCCCCCGCCGGGCCGGCTGCGACCCCAACCCCCGCCCCGGTCGCCGAGGCAACGCTGCGCGAATCGGTTCAGGCCGCGCCCGTGCGCGTGGTCGGCATCCTGTGTCGCCGCAAGCTCAGCCTTCAGGCGCTGCGTGCGCTGGGGCCGGGATCGCTGATCCCGCTGCCGCAAAACGTCATGGACGAGGCGCGCGTGGAAACCCCGAACGGTCAGCTTCTGGCTTTGGGGCGGCTGGGCGAGGCTGACGGTTTCCATGCGCTTCGCCTCAAACATGCGAAAGCCGGGACGAAATCTGCCGGACCTGCGGGATCGGCCCTTGCCCCCGATGCTTATGCACCATCCTTCACCGACCAGCCCGAGCTCGATTCCGGGATAGAACCGCCGATGGACGATCTTGGCCATGCCGATGCGTTCCGCGACATCACGGGCGCAGAACCCTCGCTGCGCGGGAAAAATGAGGTTGCCTGATTCCCGCACGGCCTTTCGAGGATGTTTCCAAGGCTGCGCGCCGTCGCCGAAAGTCGCGGCTCTGTGACAGAATCGACCAGTTTCCATGGGCTTCGTTCGGGCGGATTCGACGGATTCCCAGTTTCCGCTTGAAAACGGACGCGTCTGGACGCATGTAGCATGCGCCCGCGACGACGTGGGTACCCCTTTCAGGAGAGAACATGGCCAAGGAAGAAATGCTCGAATTTCCCGGCGTCGTGAAGGAACTCCTGCCTAATGCGACATTCCGGGTCGAGCTTGAGAACGGCCATGAGATCATCGCGCATATGGCGGGAAAGATGCGCAAGAACCGCATCCGTGTCCTCGCGGGAGACAAGGTTCAGGTCGAAATGAACACCTATGACCTGACCAAGGGGCGGATCAATTACCGCTTCAAGTGACGGACGGGCCGGGATGACATCGCGGCCCGCAGCTGGTGGCACGGCCATACCGGACGATGCCGCCGCAAATTCGGACGGCGCGCATTCCGATGCCCTTGTCGGCGGTGTTGCCGCGCCGTTGAAAGTCACAGGCACGACACCAGAGCTGATCCTTGGATCGGCCAGCCCGCGCCGGCTGGAGCTTTTGGCCCAGATCGGAATCGTTCCCGCGCGAATCGTGCCCGCCGAAATCGACGAGACGCCCCTTCGGGACGAGGCGCCACGCGACTATGTCCGCCGCATGGCGCGCGAAAAGGCCAGCGCCGTCCCCAACGATCGCGGCGGCGCGGTGCTTTGTGCCGATACGACCGTGGTTGTCGGACGCCGCATTCTGGGCAAGCCTGAAACACCGCATGAGGCGGCAGAGTTTCTGCGCCTTTTGTCCGGGCGGCGGCACCTGGTTCTGACGGCGGTGGCGCTTGCGTCGGACGGGCGCCTGCGCGAACGGCTGGTTGAAACGACGATCCGCTTTCGCCCTCTGACCAAGGCCGAAATCGATACCTATGTCGCCTCGGAGGAATGGCGCGGCAAGGCCGGCGGATATGGCATCCAGGGCCGCGCATCCGCCTTTGCGATCTGGATCCGCGGCTCATATACAGGGGTGGTGGGCCTGCCGCTGGCCGAGACCGCAACACTGCTTGCCAGCATTGGAATAAGGGAAAATCGCAAGTGAAGGGCCGCCAGATCGTCATAGGACAGGTTTTCGGACGCGACGCCGCGGCGCTGGTCGAGGATGGCCGGCTCGAGGATCTGTTGATCGACAGCAGCGATGTCATGCCCTTCGCCCCCGGCGCAATCTGCCGCGCCAAGGTCGATCGGCTGGTCAAGGGTCAGGGCGGCGTCTTTCTGCGCCTGCCCGAAGGCGCGCGCGGCTTTCTGCGCGACCGCAACGGCCTGCGCGAGGGGCAGTCGCTGATCGTGCAGATCAGCGGCAGCACCGAAGAGGGAAAAGCCCTGCCCGTCTCGACGCGGCTCAGCTTTCGCGGCCGGCTTGTCATCGCCACCCCGGGGGTGCCGGGCGTCAATGTCTCGCGCCGCATTCGCGATACCGATCTGCGCGACGCGCTGACCCGGCTGGGCGAACAGGCGCTGTCGGACATGGCCTCGCCCCCCGGAATCGTGTTTCGCAGTCTGGCCGCCCATGCCGATGACGATGACGTCGCCGCCGAGCTCGACCAGATACTCGAACTTGCCGCCGCGATCACCGCCGACAGCGATGGCCCGCCCGAGCTTTTGCTGGACGCCCCCACGCCGGCCGAAACGGCGTGGCGCGACTGGTCCGATCCCGAACCCGACAGCGTCGAGGATGGCCCCGACGCCTTTGAGCTGACCGGCACCGTCGATCAGGTCGAATCATTGCTGCAAAGCCGGGTCGAACTTGGCAACGGCGCCTGGGCCGAGATCGAGGCCCTGCGTGCGCTGGTCGCCATCGACGTCAATACCGGCAGCGACCATTCCCCGGCGGCGGGACTCAAGGCCAATATCGCCTTGGCGCGCGATCTGCCGCGCCAGTTGCGGCTGCGCGGTCTTGGCGGGCAGATCGTCGTCGATTTCGCCCCGATGCCAAAGCGTGACCGCGGCACAGTCGAACAGATCCTGCGCTCGGCCTTCAAGGCCGAAGCGGCCGAGACCGTGTTGATCGGCTGGACCGCGATGGGACTTTACGAAATCAGCCGCAAGCGCGACCGGGTTGCGCTCGCGCGGCTTGGCTGACGGGAGCGGGCGATGAAATGTCCAATCTGCGGCAAACCGATGGTGGAACGCTATCGCCCCTTTTGCTCGCGGCGCTGTGCGGATGTCGATCTGGCGCATTGGTTGCGCGGCAGCTATCGCATCCCGGGCGAGCCGGTGCAGGAACCTGAATCCGACGCGTGATTTTCTTGTTTTTCGCTCTGGACAGCGGACGCAAGCCACCCTAATAACGCGCCTGCCGACAGCGAAAGCAACGGCGCCCGGATAGCTCAGTTGGTAGAGCAGCGGATTGAAAATCCGCGTGTCGGTGGTTCGAATCCGCCTCCGGGCACCACTTCCCCAAAAAAATCGAAAATTGATGCAGGATGTTTGTTCGCCGATGCCGGGGACAATAAGTTCTGAACACATCAAGCCAGTTTTCCGTTCTTTCCGGATCGGCCTCAGCCAGCCGGGCCCGCAGGAGCCAGACTTGATCCATGCGACAGCTGAGCAGAAGAAGCTGTCGCATGGCAGAAGTTTTGCCGGAAGCGTGCCCGTTTTGCCCCTTTAACCCGCGCGGTTACGGATCGTCGAACGATGGCAGGGATTCGTGGCGACATCAGAACCGCCGCTACGGTCGAGGTCGAGCTTTGACGAACTGTCGGTAAGATCGCCTCATCCGCCGACAGCTCGGAAAGAGCAACTGCCAAGGTCGGCATATTTGGCGGTTCGAGCCGATGCTTGTACCAAAACACTTTCGTGACGCACTCCCCCTCGGCGGGTTCCGATCAGTCGGACGTGACGCAGATATCGGGATCGCCCGGTATGATGATCGCCCCGCTTTGGGATGATCGCATTCCGCGCCACTGAAAACGCCCGACCTCATGCGGCCAAGCCTTTCCCTGTCCGGGACGGCGGCCCTGCCTGGCCTAAGCCTTCGATGCCTCGGACATGCTGGCGCGGCGCAGTACGGCCGCCAGATGCGCCGGCGCCGTAAGCAAAAGCGCATCGTGAAAGTCAAAGCTGGTCGTGTGCAGCGCGGGGCGGTCCTCGCCGGCACCAAGCCAGACATAACAGCCACGGCGGTCCCGGATCATGCTGCCGAAATCCTCGGAAACCATTGATGGTGCTGCGGCCTCGCGCCAGCTTAGCGGGCCTTCGATCCGCCGGACCGCATCGACGGCGGCCCCGTGATTGGCCGTCACGTCAAAGACGCGCTCGGAAAAGGGTGTGACCCTTGTCCCGAACTCGGCCACCACGCGGGTCGCGCAATCCGCAAGGATGTCCTGAACCAGCCGGCCCTCGTCCGGGACCAGAAACCGGAAAGACCCCGAAAGCGTCAGGCTGGCGGGGATGATATTGGCCGCGACGCTGCCATGGTTCTGGGTAAAGGCGAAGGCGGTCGCAGGCAGTTCGGCCGCGATACGTTCCCCGGTCAGCAGGATCAGCCGCGCCATGGCCGCATAAAGCGGCGAACAGTGCTGCGGCATCGCGGCGTGACCTCCGCGCCCCTCGATGTGATAGCCAAGCTTGCGATAGGCGGCCATGATCGGCCCCTCGCGGCCCGAGACGACGCCCAAAGGCAGGCCGGGCCAGTTGTGATAGCCGAAGGTCAGGGCCGGCGCGATCTCGTCGAAAAGCCCGTCGGCCATCATCGCCTCGGCGCCCCGCCCGGTTTCCTCGGCCGGCTGACAGATGAAATGCACCGGTCCCGGCAGCGCGGGACCGCCCGCCAGCAACTCGGCCGTCGCCAGAAGCAGGACCATATGCCCGTCATGGCCACAGGCATGCATCCGCCCCGGCCGGGTCGAGGCATAGGCGAGGCCCGTGGCCTCGTCCTGGGGCAGCGCGTCCATATCCGTGCGCAGCGCGACGGCGGGACCGTCGCCGCCGGGCAGCGTGGCGACAAAGCCGGTGCCGCCGATCCGTCGCGAAATCCGGCACCCCAACCCCGACAGCAGCCCCGAAAGCCGGTCCGCCGTCCATTCCTCTTCGAAGGCGATTTCGGGATGGGCGTGGAATTCACGGCGCAGGGCCACAAGCCGGTCATGCTGTGCCAAGAGCCAGGCAAGATCCTCCATCACAACGCCTCGGCCGCGCGGGCGACAAAGCTGCGCACGCGGGCCGGATCGACCGGATTCCACCAGACGCCATCCTGTTTCAGCGATGAGGCGATGATCACACCGTCGGTCAGCGCCAGGATCTGGCCGATATTGCCCTCATTCACGCCCGAACCGACCAGCAGAGGCAGATGCGTCGCCTCGCGGATGGTGCGGATCTCATCGGGATTGGCGGCGTCGCCGGTACGCTGCCCGGTCGCGATCACCGCATCGGCGTCGAAAAAGGCGATGTCGCGGGTCAGTTCCTGAATGCTGCGATCGGCCACGATGGCATGGGCGCCGTGCTTGACATGGCTGTCGGCAAAGACCCGGATGCTGTCCTGGCGCAGCCGGGCCCGGAAACGCAGCGCCTCGCCGGCGCGGCCCTCGATGAACCCCTCATTCGCGACATAGGCATTGGCCCATTCGTTGACCCGGATAAAGGCCGCCCCGCCGGCGGCAGCGATGGCGATAGCCGGGATCGGCGCATTGGCAAGCACATTGACCCCCACCGGCACGTCAAAGCGCTGGCGGATGCGATCCGTCACCACGGCCATAAAGGCCGCCGTCTCGCAGGTGATCTCATCGGGTTTCAGAAACGGGATATCGCCGTGGTTTTCCACGATCAGCCCATGCATGCCGTTTTCGATCAGCGCCTCGGCATCGCGCAGACAGGCGTCATAAATCTCGTACATGGGTTGGCCGCGATAGCGGGGCGCGCCGGGAAAGGCCGGGCAATGGATCATGCCGATCAATGCCTTGTCGCGCACGAAGATGTCTTTTATCGCATGAGCGGGTCGGTCGGAAATCAGCTGCATGGCGCGGCCTTTCTGCAAAATTCGGGGGCGGGAATGCGCAAGGCGCTGGTGGTGGGCAATCTGGCTTGGGATGACAGTTTCGCGGTGGCGGCGCTGCCCGCGCCCGGGGCCTCGATCCCGGCCCGGGCGCTTTCCGGCGGCGCGGGGGGCAAGGGCGCGAACCAGGCGGTGGCGCTGGCGCGCGCTTTGGGCGAGCCGGGTCTTGTGGGTCTGGTCGCGGCTCTGGGCGGCGATCTGCGCGGCCATGCCCTGCGCGCGGCGCTGACATCCGAGGGGCTGGCGCTGCATCTGGTCGAATATGGCGACGGGATCAGCGACCTGTCGATCATTCTGCGCGAGGAAAGCGGCGAGAACGCCGTGATCACCACGCAGGACTGTGCGCAGTCGCTGACGCCTCGGGAGATCCTGCCGCATCTGCGGGGCGATCTGTTGGTCATGCAGGGAAATCTGCGCCCGGACGTGACCGAGGCGGTGCTGCATGCGGCGCAGGGCATGGTCCGTGTGCTGAACCCCTCGCCCCTCGACGGCATCACGGCGCAGGCTTTGGCGATGGCCGAGATCATCGTGGCGAACGAGGTCGAGACCCGGGCGCTGGGGGGTGCCGAGGCGCTGTCGCGGCGGGCGGCATTGGTGCGCACGCGCGGCCCGGACGGGGCCGAGCTGTGGCTCGAAGGCGCCCTTTGCGAACAGGTGCCGGCGCCCCGGGTGACGCCGGCCGATCCGACCGGCGCGGGCGATTGCTTTCTTGGCGCGCTGATCGGCGCGATGATGCGGCGCGGCGCCACACGGCCCGATGCAGGCGACATCAGGATCGCCTGCTGGGCCGGGGCGATGGCCGTCGCGCGCTGGGGCACGCAAACCGCATTCCCCAGCCGCGCCGAATTCGCCCGCGTCTTTGAATAGGGCCGCACGGCCCTAGTCCTGTGCCTGAAGCCAGCCGAAGATGTTCAGCCAAAGCTGGCGATACCCCTGCCAGGCGCAGAATTCGGGCGACAGCCAATGCGGCGACATGTCCGAGGTCCAGACCACCGAACGCCCCTTGCCATAGCGCCCACAGGCCAGAAGCGGATGCCCCCCCTGATCCTCGGGCAGACGGGCCACCAGCTCGGCGCCGTCTTTCAGCATCACCTCGTTCACGCCCAGCACCGGCGGCCAGTCGGCCGGCATGTCCTTGAGCAGCGCGTGACCGGGCGCGACAAGATCCGCCTTCGCGCCCTCGGGGATTTCGATGCGGTCATCCCAGGGATGGCAGGTGACGGGCAGCACCTCTTCGACGGCGGTGTTGCGCCAGCGTGCCTTGCCGTCGATGCCCTGAAAGCTGAAATAGCCGCCGGCCATGACCAGCTTGCCGCCCTCTTCGACCCATTGCTTCAACAGGCGCAGCCGGTTCGGCGCGGTCTGGCTATGGACCCAGACCCGTTGCGGCAACAGAAAGGTCGAGGCCCCGATATCGGACAGGATGATGATGTCCCATTCGCGAATCCCCTCGATATCAAAGGGAAAATCGTCCTGCGCATCATGCGCGGGCATATGGGTCAGGGCATAGTCCGTGTCCTTGAGCGCGTCGATCAGCGGCTGGCATCCCTTGTGAAAGGTCACCGAGCCGAACTGATCGAACCCCTTGTAATGCGTGGCCGAGGACAGCCAGCTTTCCCCGACCAGCAGAACCTTCTTGGTCATTTTTTCTTATCCTTCTTGATTGTTTGCCGCGAAACGCGCGTCGAACACACGCCGCGGGTTGTCCACCATCAGCCGGTCCACGACCACAGGGTCGATGCCCAGCCGTTTCAGCCTTGGCAGGAAATGCGCGTTCACAAAGCCATAGCCGTTGCCGCCGTAATGGCGCAGCATGACCTTTAGAAACACGTCATGACTTAACAGCACCTTGTGGCCATGCCCGGCCTCGATCAGGCCCTGAATGGCGCGCGCGCAATCGGCATCGGCGGGACAGTCGGCATCCTGATCGGCATAATAGAACAGGTTGCCGATCATGTCGTATTCGATAAAGGCACCGCGCGCGGCCAGTTCGTGCTGATAGGTCCGGTCCATCCAGGACGGGTTCATGTGGCACAGCACGGTATGGTTCAGATCGGCCCCTTCGCCCGCGACGATGTCGAGGACCTTGTGGGCCAGCCGGAACCATGCCGGCAGATGCACCATCAGCGGCAGTCCCGTGCGGACCTGCGCCTGGGCCGCGCCGCGCAGGCTGCGTTCTTCATCGGCGGTGAAATCCGCGCCGACGCCGATTTCACCGATCAGCCCGATCCGCGCATCGGTGCCGTCGGTGCCGTTCAGGGCCTCGTCGACGATCTGGTCGGCGATGTCCTCGACGCTCAGATCGTGGAAATAGCCCGGCAGCGAGGTGCCGAGATAATACCCCGCCCCCATGACGATCCGGGTGCCCGAGTCCCGGGCGATCCGGCGCAGCACGCGCGGATCGCGCCCGATCCCGCGACAGGTCGGATCGACCACGGTGCGCCCGCCCTGCGCGGTGAAATAGCCCAGCTCGCGCGCGACCAGTTCGGGCTCGTTCACGCCAAGATTGGGGCGGTTCACGAATGGATCCTGCAACAGTTCGGAATAGATCTCGGGCGTGATCGGGTGATCGACCAGATAGGCGCGCGCCGGATCCTCGGGCGGGTTCCACCAACATGAGCAATCGTTGTTCAGATGTTCATGCATCAAGGTGATGCCCATCTGTTCGGTCGGAACCGGACCGTCCACGGTCATCACCAGTCCCGACCCGACATGCGCTTGCGACAATTCAGACATGGCTCAGCCCTTTCGAAGCTTGAAACCGCTGCCGAACAGGCGGGTGTTCATCCAGATTGCGGCCAGAATGATGATGCCGGTGACGATCTGGGTGAAAAACGGCGAGACATGCATGAGGATCAGCCCATTGCCGATGATGGAAATGGTCAGCGCGCCCAGCACCGTCCCCAGGATCGAGCCGCGCCCCCCCATCAGCGAGGTCCCGCCCAGCACGACCGCCGCGATCACCTGCATCTCGAAGCCGACCGCCGCATTGGACGAACCCGAGCCGAGCCGGGCCGCGATCAGAAGCCCGGCGACCGCACAGGCGAGCCCGCTGAGCGCATAGACCGAACAAAGGATCCAGCGTGCCGGCATGCCCACCCGCCGCGCCGCCTCAAGATTCGAGCCGGTGGCGACGACACGGCGACCATAGCGCGTGTGCTGGATACAGACGAGGCCCGCGACAGCCGTCAGGATGGCGATCAGCGCCGGCACCGGAATGCCCAGCAGATTGCCGCGTCCCAGCCAGAAAAAGCCCGGCTGATCGGTGATCGGGATCGAATAGCCGGCGGTGATCCACAGCGCAAAGCCGCGCAGGATCGACATCCCGGCCAGCGTGACGATAAAGGCCGGAATGCGCTGAAAGGCGATGAACCAGCCCTGCACCAGCCCGATCAGCCCGCCCACCACCAGCATCAGGATGATGGTCGTGAACCAGCCGATATTCTGCGCCATCAGGATCGCCGCCAGCGCATTGACCAGCGCCACGATCGAGCCGACCGAAAGATCGATCCCGGCCGTCACGATGACAAAGGTCATGGCGATGGCCACGATCAGCACCGGCGCCGCCTGACGCAGGATGTTCAGCAGGTTGCCCGTCGACAGAAACGTATCCGACCTTGCGCCGAAAAATGCCATGCAGACGGCAAAGAACAGCGCGATGGACAGCACCTGGGCATGGTCGTTCAGCCATTCGACCAAGGGACTTGCCTTGGCGCGTTCAGTATAGGCGGTCATTTGTGCCCTCCGGTGATCAGTTGCACCACCTCTTCCAGATTGGTCTCATGGATCATCCGTTCGGCCACCTTGGTGCCCTCATACATGACGGCGATGCGGTCGCAGACACGAAACACGTCCTGCAGGCGATGGGTGATCAGCACGACACCGACGCCCCGCGCCTTGACGCGGTTGATCAGGGCAAGCACCGCCTCGACCTCGGCCACGGCCAGGGCCGAGGTCGGTTCGTCCATGATCAGCACCTTGGGCTGGAACGAGGCGGCGCGGGCGATGGCGATGGCCTGACGCTGGCCGCCCGAAAGTTTTTCGACCTTGGCGGTCAGCCGGGGGATGCGGATTTCCAGCGCGCTCAGCATTTCATGCGCGCGGGTCAGCATGGCCCTTTGATCCAGAAACGGCCCCTTGCGGATCTCGCGGCCCAGAAACAGGTTGCCCACCACATCGATATGGTCGCAAAGCGCCAGATCCTGGAACACCATCTCGATATGGCGCGAACGGGCGTCGTTCGGACCGGCAAATCGGACCGTTTCCCCCTCGACGGTGATCGTGCCCTCATCGGGGATATAGGTGCCGGAAATCACCTTGGAGAGCGTGGATTTCCCGGCCGCATTGTCGCCCAGAAGCGCAAGGCATTCGCCCGGACGGATATCCAGATCGACCCCGCGCAGCGCCTGATGCGAACCGAAGGTCAGCTTGATGCCCCGCAGCGACACCAGCGGCGGCGCAGCATCGAGAGAGGGCGAAACGCCCTCTCTGATAGCGGCGGTTGCCGTCATTTGAACATGTCGCGGAACTGGTCCACGTTCTCTTTGGTGACGATGGTGGCCGGGACCGAGATCACCGCCTCGACCGTCTCGCCGGCGGTCAGCTTGTCCAGAGCCTCGACCGCGGCCTTGCCCATGCCGGCCGGATCCTGCTGGACGACCCCGGCGACATAGCCCGCATCAATGCCGTCGATCACGCTTTTGGTCAGGTCCCAGCCATAGACCTTGACGCTGTCCTGACGGCCCTGGCTTTGCACGGCGGCGACCGAGGCGACCATCTGCGGCTCGCCGGTGGCATAGATCGCGGTCAGATCGGGGTTTGCGGTCAACAGGTTCTCGGCCGCGCCAAGCGCCACGTCCTGCACGTTCTGCCCGTCGACCACGCCGACCTGTTCGACCTTGCCGGTCGCATCCGTCACCTTCAGGAACTCGTCCTTGCGGATGTTCTGGATAAAGCTGTTCAGCGCGCCGACCACGCCCAGCTTGTTCGCATCGCCCAGCTGGCCGGTATAGAAGGTCGCGATATCGGCGGCGGTCTTGCCGTTATCGACGCCGATCTGGGCCTTTTGCGGGCCCTCGGGCAGGATGGCGTCGATGGCGACGACCGGAATGCCGGCATCGGCGGCCTGTTGCACGGCCGGCATGATGCCGTTCACATCGATGGCGACGACGGCGATGCCATCGACCTTTTGCTGGATAAAGGTCTCGATGGCCGAGTTCTGCGCCGCCGGGTCGTTATTGGCGTTAAAGATGGTCAGCGTGTCGCCGGCCGCCTTGGCCGCCGCTTCGGCGCCCTCGTTCATCTGGTTGAAGAACAGCGCCTGCTGGTTGATCTGGACCAGAGCAAAGGTCTTGTCCTTGGCCATTGCCGGCATCGCGGCCAGCAGCGCGGCGGAACCGGCCAGCACGGCCAGGCCGCGACGGGTGATAGTGAAACGGGTCATGTCGGGTTCTCCTGTTGGTCCGTTGCTTGGTTCTTGGTCGAGACGAAGGCAACGGAGCTTCGCTCGATCAGCGTGACGGGCAAAAGATGCTCGACGGCCAGCGCGGCCGGATCATCCCAGTCCGTATCCAGAAGCAGTTCGACCGCCTTCTGCCCCAACGCCTCGACCGGCTGGCGCACGGCGGTGATCGGGGTGGAAAACATGTCCAGCGGCAGAATATCGTCAAAGCCCACGACCGAGACATCCTGCGGCACGCGGATGCCGCGCTCGGCAAAGACCTGAAGCGCGCCGGTCACCATCTCGTCGGACATGGCGAAAAGCGCGGTAAAGGGCCGGCCCCGGTTCAGCAGAGCCTGGGTCATGCGCCGCCCGTCCTCGATCGTATAGACGCCGCTTTCGCGCTGGATCTCGGCATCGGGAAAGGCCTCGAGCACGGCTTGGCGAAAGCCTTCAAAGCGTCGGGTGCCCGACAGCATGTCATCCCCGACGCCGATGGCCGCGATCTGGCGGTGCCCATGCCGCGTCAGATGTGCACCCGCAAGCCGCCCGCCCTGATGATTGTCGCAAAACAGGCGCGGCGCGACCGCGCCCGGAATGTCCTCATCCATCACCACCACCCGCCGGGCCTTGCGGATCTGCTGGGCCAGCGGCGCGACTTCGGCATGGTTGGTGACAAAGATGACCCCGTCCACATGCCGCGCCGCCACGCTTTCCAGATAGCGCATCTCGCGCCCCGGACGGTTCAGCGTGACCGAAAGCTGCAACCCCACCTCACGATTGAACGAGGCGTTTTCGACCGCCGCCGCCAGCGCGGCAAAGAAGGGCACCTTGATGTCGGGCACCACCATGCAAAGCGTATCGGTGCGCCCCCGGCTCAGCGAACGCGCATAGGGATTGGGGCGGTAATTCAGCGCCTGAATGGCGTCCTGAATGGCGGTGCGGGTCTGTTCGGGCAGGTTCAACGAGCCGTTCAGCCAGCGTGACACCGTCGCCGCCGAAACCCCCGCCTGTCGTGCCACATCCCGCAGATTTGCCAAGAATCACCCGTTTCGACGTCTTATAAACCGATTTACTTACACAAGAGCGACGCTTGTAAACCGTTTTATCGGATGGCCATGCAAAATTCCGGTTCCGGGCGGATTGTGCCCGATTTTTAAGCAAATGCGTTTTGCGGCCCCATGGCGCGGAATCCGGCCCCCCGCGCCAAGGCCCGCCGGGCGAAGCGGGCGCGGGGCCGGGATCGCCGGCTCGGGTTTTATGGGATGAACGAAACCAGGGCCGCGGCCCGAAAACGGCGCTGCGCCGGGCCTAGCGTTTGGCGGCCTTGATCTTGGCCGCCAGATCCTTGGCAATCGCGAAAGCGCCCTTGATGCGGTCGGCATCACCCGGCCAATCGCGCAGGATGACGATCTTGTTGTCGGTCACCTTGGCCTGTCCGCGCTGATCGTGGATGAACTCGACCAGACCGGCGGGATTGGGGAACTTGTCGCCGTGGAACTGAATCGTCGCGCCCTTGGGGCCGGCATCCAGTTTCGAGATATTGGCGCGCTTGGCCATCGCCTTGATGCGGATGACCAGCAAAAGCGTGTTCACCTCGCGCGGGAGGGGGCCGAAACGGTCGATCAGCTCGGCTGCGAACCCCTCAAGCTCGACCTTGGTGGTCAGCTCGGCCAGCCGGCGATACAGGCCAAGCCGCACGTCCAGATCGGGGATATAGCTTTCCGGGATCGTCACCGGCACGCCAAGGTTCAGCTGCGGCGCCCATTCATCCTCGGGCGTGCCCTCGATCTCGCCGGATTTCAGCTTGGCGATCGTTTCCTCAAGCATCTGCTGATAGAGTTCAAAGCCGACCTCCTTGATATGGCCGGACTGTTCCTCACCCAAAAGGTTGCCTGCCCCGCGCAGGTCCAGATCCTGCGACGCCAGATTGAAGCCCGCGCCCAGACTGTCGATCGAGCCAAGGAATTTCAGCCGCCGCATCGCCTGCGGCGTCAACGGCACCCGGGGTTTCGTGGTCAGATAGCAATAGGCGCGGGTCTTTGACCGCCCGACGCGGCCGCGGATCTGGTAAAGCTGCGCCAGCCCGAACATGTCCGCACGCCAGACGACCATCGTGTTCGCGGTCGGAATATCCAGCCCGGATTCGACGATGCTGGTGGCCAGAAGCACGTCATGGCTGCCATCGTAAAACGCGTTCATCCGCTGATCCAAATCGCCGGCCGCAAGCTGGCCATGGGCGACGATATAGCTGATTTCGGGGACGTGTTCTTTCAGCCAATCCTCGATCTCGGGCAGGTCGGACAGGCGCGGCACCACGAAAAAGCTTTGGCCGCCGCGATATTTTTCGCGCAAAAGCGCCTCGCGGATGGTGACGCTGTCGAATTCGCTGACATAGGTGCGGATCGCCAGCCGGTCGACCGGGGGCGTGCCGATGATCGACAGATCCCGCACGCCCGTCAGCGACAGTTGCAGCGTGCGCGGGATCGGCGTCGCGGTCAGGGTCAGGACGTGGATATCGCTGCGCAGCTCTTTCAGCCGTTCCTTGTGACCGACGCCGAAATGCTGTTCCTCATCGACGATCAAGAGGCCAAGGTTCTTGAACCGCACCTGTTTGGCCAGCACCGCATGGGTGCCGACGACGATATCGACCGTACCCTCGGCCAGCCCTTTGCGGGTCTCGGTGGCGTCCTTGGCGCTGACGAAACGCGACAGGGGGCGGACATTGATCGCGGTGCCCCGGAACCGCTCGGCGAATGTGCGGAAATGCTGGCGCGCCAGCAGCGTCGTGGGCGCCACCACCGCGACCTGATAGCCCTGGCTTGCGGCGACAAAGGCCGCGCGCATCGCCACCTCGGTCTTGCCGAACCCCACATCGCCGACGACCAGCCGGTCCATGGGCCGCCCGGCGGCCAGATCCTCGGCCACATCGGCGATGGCGGTGGCCTGATCCTCGGTCTCGGCATAGGGAAAGCGGGCGGCGAATTCCTCGGTCTCGTGATGTTCGGGTTCCAGCACCGGCGCCGCGCGCAACAGCCGCTCGGCGGCGATGCGCATCAGCCGGTCCGCGATCAGCTTGATGCGTTCCTTGAGCCGGGCCTTGCGCGCCTGCCAGGCGCCGCCGCCCAGCTTGTCCAAAAGCCCCTCTTCATGGCCATAGCGGCTAAGCAGTTCGATATTCTCGACCGGCAGGAACAGCCGGTCGCCGCCGGCATATTCCAGCGCGACACAATCATGAGGCACGCCAAGCGCCATCACGGTTTCCAGCCCGGTATAGCGCCCGATGCCATGTTCGACATGCACGACCAGATCGCCGGGGCTCAGCGTCGTGGTGTCGCGCAGGAAATTCTCGGCCTTGCGGCGGCGTTTCGCACCCCGGATCAGCCGGTCGCCCAGAACGTCCTGTTCCGAGATCACGGCGAGGGGGCCGGTCGCCTGCCCCTCGGAGACGAACCCCTCATCCAGCGGCCAGACCGCCAGCCCCAGCGCGCCGGGCTGATCAGGCAGATCGCGCAGATCCGCGATCAGCTTGCCCGAGGTCACGCCCTCATCGGCCAAAAGCCCGGAAAGCCGTTCGCGCGCGCCTTCGGAAAAGCTGGCGATGACGACGCGGTGGTCGCGGGACAGGGCCTGAACATGGTCGGCCAGCGCCTTGAAGAGGTTTCCCTTTTCGGCCTGTCGCTCGGGCGCGAAGCTGCGTCCGACCCGGCCGCCTGCATCCAGCACCCCCGGCCCCGGCGGCTGATGCAGAACCGACAGGCGCAACAGCCGATGCGCATCAAGCCAGCGCTGCCATTCGGCAGCATCGGGAAAGATTTCGCCCGGCGGCACCGGGCGATAGACGGTATCGGTGCCACCCTTGCGGCCCAACGCCTCGCGCCGGGCATCGAACTGTTCGCTGATCATGTGCCAGCGGGCGTCGCGCACCTGATCCAGATGGTCGTCCAGCACGACCGAGGCCCCGGGCAGATAATCGAACAGGCTTTCCAGCCGGCTGTGAAACCATGGCAGCCAATGTTCCATCCCCGCCATCTTGCGGCCGGCGCTGATGCCTTCGTAAAGCGGGTCATTGCCCCCGCCGCCATATTCGGCGCGGTAATTCTGGCGAAAGCGGGTGATCGCGGCCTCGTCCAGGATCACCTCGGACATGGGGGCCAGCTCGACCCGGTCCAGCTTGTCGGTCGAACGCTGGGTTTCAGGATCGAAACGGCGGGCGCCGTCCAGCACGTCGCCGAACATGTCCAGCCGGATCGGCCCGGTATCGCCGGGGGGATAGATGTCGATGATGCCGCCCCGGACGGCGAAATCGCCCGGCTCGGTCACCGTCGGCGCCTGGGCAAAGCCCATGCGGGTCAGGAACGCGCGCAGCGCGGCCTCATCCATGCGGTCGCCGACGGCGGCCGAAAAGCTGGCCTCGCGCAGGATCTCGCGCGGGGGGACGCGCTGCATCGCCGCGTTCAGCGTGGTCAGCAACACGAGAGGCCCCCGGATCGCGCCATGGGCCAGCGCCGTCAGCACCGCCATGCGCGCGGCCATCACCTCGGGCGCGGGCGAAACGCGGTCATAGGGCGTCGTGTCCCAGGCGGGAAATTCCAGCACCACCGCCTTGGGGGCAAAGAAATTCAGCGCCGCGCGCATCGCCGCCATCCGGCGGTCGTCACGGGCGATATGGATCACCGGCTGACCGCGCGCCAGTTCGCGCGCAAGCAGCGCGGCGTCCATGCCCTCGGGCGCGCCGGAAAGGATCAGATGTTCGGGATGCGCAGACATAGCTCGTCAGGTAAAGCGGGCAGCGGCGAAGTCAAGCCCGACAGGCCGCCCGCCCCCGCGCAAGGGTCAATATCCGAAAGGATGCATCAGCATCCAGATCGCGCCGTAAAACGCCGTCAGCCCCACCGCCAGCACCGAAATCAGCGTGACCAGAATCCGGTGGCGGCGCATCATCCGCGCGGCCTCGGCCCCGGCCTGATTGACCGGCGCGCCGGTCTGGGCGCGGTGCAGCACATCCGCCACCCGCCGCGCCAGCCGGATTTCCAGCACCATCACCAGCACGAAGGGCAAGGCCAGCAGGACCAGCGCCTGCGCCATTTCCAGCCCATAGCCGAACCCCAGCACCGCCAGCGCCGTCAGCAGAAAGGCCCCGAGCCCCAGCAAAAGCGCGCCCTCGCCCGCGCCGACGCGGCGGCGCGGCAGGGTCAGCGACAACCAGTCCAGAAGCAGCAGCGAGGCCGGATCGTCGCCCAGCAGATCGGCCCGCCGGCCGGCCGCTCCGACCACATCCGCCGGCACCCCCAGCACCCGCCGTCCGACCAGCGTCCAGGCGAAAAGCAGCGTCGCCCAGAACCAGATCGAGCCGAAAGAGCGGCTGTTCAGCAGGGTCAGAATTCCCTCGGGCTCGATCACGTTTTCTCCCGCGTCAGATGGCGCAAGGGGTAACCTATCGCCTGCGCGCGCAAAGGAAAACCGGGTATTTCGGCAGGTGCCGGGACTGTGCAGGCATAAGCCGGATATGGGGCGGGTACGGGACGGGTCCGGGCGGACACGGGGCTTGCGCATGGCTCGGCAAGGGTGCAGGTTCTGGCCGGTTCCCGCGCGCCCAAGTCCCATTCCAGAACAGGCCAAAGCCCATGTCCCCGACCCCGATCATCGCCCCCTTCCCCGCCACGCGCCTGCGCCGGCTGCGCCGCACGCCCGCGCTGCGCGCCCTGACGACCGAGGTGAATCTGACGCCCGCCAACCTGATCTGGCCGATCTTCGTGACCGAGATCGCGGGCGGCGCCGGCGAAATCCCCTCGATGCCGGGGGTCGAGCGGCTGACGCTGGACGGCGCCAAGCGCGCCGCCGAAACCGCGATGCGGCTCAATATCCCCGCGATCTGTATCTTTCCCCATTCCGACCCGGACCGGAAAACCGAGACCTGCGAACGCGCCTGGGATCCCGAGAATATCGGCAACCGCGCCATCCGCGCCGTCAAGGAGGTCGCGCCCGAGCTTGCGGTGATGACCGATATCGCGCTCGACCCCTATAACGCCAATGGCCATGACGGCATCGTGCGTGACGGTGTGATCGTGAATGACGAAACCGTCGCGGCGCTGGTTCGGATGGCGCTGATCCAGGCCGAGGCGGGCGCGGATATCCTTGGCCCCTCGGACATGATGGACGGGCGCATCGGCGCGCTGCGCGCAGCACTCGAAGGCGCGGGCCACAGCGATGTGGCGATCCTGTCCTATGCGGCGAAATATGCCAGCGGCTTTTACGGGCCGTTCCGCGATGCGGTCGGCGCCTCGGGCCGGCTGGTGGGCGACAAGAAGACCTATCAGATCAACCCCGCCAATCGCGACGAGGCGATGCGCTGCGTCGCCCGCGATCTGGCCGAGGGCGCCGACATGGTCATGGTCAAGCCGGGCATGCCCTATCTGGATATCTGCCGGATGGTGCGCGACCAGTTCGCGGCCCCGACCTATGCCTATCAGGTCAGCGGCGAATACGCGATGCTTGAGGGCGCGATCCGCAATGGCTGGCTTTCGCGCGACGTGGTGATCGAAAGCCTTCTGGCGTTCCGGCGCGCGGGCTGCGACGGCATTCTGACCTATTACGCACCGCAAGTGGCTGAAAGGCTGGCATGATCGGTCCAACTCGCCTATGCTTCCGCGCCATATATCCTTCATAGAATGGCGGACAAACCGCCCCACCACGGAACGAGGCGAAAGATGAACCAAACCAATGCGATAAGCCGCAGAGCGCTGCTTGTTGGCGGCGCCGCGCTTGGGCTTGCGGGCTGTTCGAACGCGGTCGGACAGGATGCCTCTGCGCGGCTCGATGCGCGGGTGGACACGACGCGCAACTATCTGTTGCAGAACTATCCGGCTGTCGCGCCCATGGTCCAGGGCGCCAAGGGCGTGCTCTACATGCCATTGATGACCGAGGCGGGATTTGGCGTCGGCGGCGCCTATGGCCAGGGCGCGTTGCGCATCAACGATGTGACCGTGGATTACTATTCGGCGGCACAGGCCAGCATCGGCTTTCAGATCGGCGCCCAGCAATATGCGCATGTGCTGATCTTTCAGACCGAACCGGCGCTGGCCGATTTCCGTCGCGCGCCCGGCTGGGTGGCCGATGCCGGCGCCTATTACGCGCTGCCCTCTGGTGGCATGTCGCTGGGCGCAGACACGATCACCGCGCAATATCCGGTGGTAGCGATGATCTTTGGCCAGTCCGGGCTGATGGCCGGCGCCTCGATCGCGGGCACGAAATACAACCGGATCATCCCCTCGACCTTCTGAGGCGGAGGCCCCGAAAACGACAAGGCCGGGCGCGATGCCCGGCCTTTTTCATGATGACACGGGCCCCCGCCCGCAGGCCACGGCTTAACTGCCGTGGATGATGCGCACATAGTTGCGGGTTTCGCGATAAGGCGGCACGCCGCCATATTTCGCCACCGCGCCCGGCCCGGCATTATAGGCTGCAAGCGCCAGCCGCCAGCTGCCGAAGGTATTGTACATCATGCGCAGATAGCGCGCCCCGCCTTCCAGGTTCTGGACCGGATCGCTGGCATCGACGCCCAGCTTGGCGGCCGTGCCCGGCATCAGCTGCGCCAGACCGCGCGCGCCCTTATGCGACCGCGCCGAGGGGTTCCAACCCGATTCCTGCTGCACAAGGCGCAGGAAAAGATCCTCGGGGACGCCATGCTTGCGCGCCATCGCCTTGGCATGGGGCAGATACTGGCTGCGACGATTGCCCCGATAGGCCGGGATATTGGTCGCGATATCCAGCTCGACCACGCTCTTGGTCGAGATGCCCTTGGGCCGCAGCCGCGTCGATTGCTGATATTGCCCGGCCAGCCGCGAATCCATCAGCCGGGTCTGACGCTCGAACTGGGCCAGCCGCGACTTGCTGCCTTTGCCGTTCAGGCGCAGGCCATCCGCAGCCGCCGGCACCGCCAGCCCGGCCGACAGCGCCATGGCGATGACTACGCGGCTCAACCGGCGCAAGGCCGCGCGTTTGCGTGAAAACATCACTGGTCCCTCATGCGTACCGAGATCGCTCGTATTTTTTGCCCTGCACTATAGCGCAAAGCCAGATGAGTGCTGCAACCCAATTTTAACCTTTGACTTCAAGGCGCCATCTCGGCGGATTTTCGCCGAAAATCGGCGCGACGGGTGCGGGCAAGGCTTTGACCGCCCACAGGTCGTCCGAGCGGGCACGGGTCCATGCGCGGCCCGGGTACGGCGCCGGCACGCCACCTGGACCCGCAATCCCCTTGCCCCGGCTGGCCGCTCCGCGCTAAACCCGCGGGATCGAAATTCAATGCAAGGACGGCAGCATGGCAGGCAGCGTGAACAAGGTGATCCTGGTCGGCAATCTTGGTCAGGATCCGGAAATCCGCAGCTTCCAGAACGGCGGCAAAGTCGCCAACCTGCGGATCGCCACCAGCGAAACCTGGAAGGACCGCAACAGCGGCGAACGGCGCGAGCGCACCGAATGGCACACCATCGCCATTTATTCCGAGCCGCTGGTCCGCGTCGCCGAGCAATTCCTGAAAAAGGGCTCGAAAGTCTATGTCGAGGGCCAGCTGGAAACCCGCAAATGGCAGGACCAACAGGGCAACGACCGCTATACCACCGAAATCGCGCTGCGCCCCTTTCGCAGCGAATTGCACATGCTGGACGGTCGCGGCGCGGGTGGCGGCGGTGGCCGTGACGAGGGCGGCTATGGCGGCAGCGGCGGTTACGGCGGCGGCTCGGGCGGCTATTCGCAGGGCGGCGGCCAATCCTCGGGCGGGCAATCCTCGGGCGGCGGGCGGCCCGATTTCGACGACGACATCCCGTTCTGATCGCCGGCCGCGACCGGCCCCGGGCCATGCGGGTCCCGATTTGCGTCCCGGTCGAAAGGCCGGGACGCTTGCGTTTCGCGCCACCACAGCGGCGGTGGTTTCGCGCATCCGATCCGGGCTGGCCTTATGAGTGCCCTGATTCTGGCTCTATCCTTGGACGGCGTTCCGACGCAATCAGGGGATGACATCTTCACCACGCAACCGCATGAGGCCCGCCGTGACGCTTGATCTGAACCCCAACGACATGTCCCATGTCGTCGCCGCCGACCGCGAAAACGTCTGGCACCATCTCAGCCAGCACAAGCAATATGAAACCATCGACCCCCGCGTCTATGTCGAAGGCAAGGGGATGCGGCTCTGGGATGCCACGGGACGCGAGTTTCTGGATGCGGTTTCCGGCGGGGTCTGGACGGTCAATGTGGGCTATGGGCGCGAAAGCATCGCCAATGCCGTGCGCGACCAGCTGATCAAGCTGAACTATTTCGCCGGTTCGGCCGGCACCGTGCCGGGCGCGATCTTTGCGCGCAAACTGATCGAAAAGATGCCGGGCATGAGCCGGGTCTATTATTCGAACTCGGGGTCCGAGGCGAATGAGAAGGTCTACAAGATGGTCCGTCAGATCGCCGCGCGCCATCACGGCGGCAAGAAATGGAAGATCCTCTACCGCGACCGCGACTATCACGGCACCACCATCGGCACGCTCGCGACCTCGGGGCAGGATCAGCGCGCGGCGGCCTATGGCCCCTTCCCCGACGGTTTCGTCCGCGTGCCCCATTGCCTTGAATACCGCAAGCAATGGGATGTCGAAAACTATGGCGAGCGCACGGCCGACGCCATCGAAGAGGTGATCCTGCGCGAAGGCGCAGACACCATCGGCGCCATCGTTCTGGAACCGGTGACGGCGGGCGGCGGCGTCATCACGCCCCCCCTGGGCTATTGGCAGCGCGTGCAGGAGATCTGTCGCAAATACGACATCCTTCTGCATATCGACGAGGTGGTCTGCGGTCTGGGCCGCACCGGCACCTGGTTCGGCTATCAGCAATACGGGATCGAGCCGGATTTCGTGACCATGGCCAAGGGCGTCGCCTCGGGCTATGCGGCGATTTCCTGCACGGTCACGACCGAGCGGGTCTTTGACATGTTCAAGGACGCGCCGCAGGACGGGATGAGCTTTTTCCGCGATATCTCGACCTTTGGCGGCTGCACCTCGGGGCCGGTCGCCGCGATCGAAAACATGCGCATCATCGAGGATGAGGGGCTGCTGGAAAACACCGTCGCCATGGGCAACCGGGTTCTGGACAACCTGACCTCGCTGATGGACAAGCACGCGGTCATCGGCGATGTGCGCGGCAAGGGGCTGTTCTGCGGCGCGGAACTCGTTGCCGACCGCAAGACCAAGGAGCCGATGGACGAGAAAAAGGTCCAGGCCGTGGTTGCGGAATGTCTGGCCCAGGGTGTCATCATCGGTGCCACCAACCGTTCGCTGCCGGGCTTCAACAACACGCTGTGCCTGTCGCCGGCGCTGATCGCGACGCCGGACGATATCGACCGCATCACCGATGCGATGGATGTCGCCCTGACCCGGGTCTTTGCCTGATCACAGGCGATGGATGGGACTTGATCCGCGGCGGCATTCCGGCGACTGACTGTTGCCAGAGCCGCCGCGGAACCTTTGATGCCCATTCCCCCCGATGCCTTTTTTCTGGATCGCAGCGATGGCCTGCCCTTGCAGGTCCAGCTGCGGCGCCAGATCATCGCGGCCGTTTCGGCCGGGCGGTTCCGCGCGGGTGAGAAACTGCCCTCGACCCGGGCCTTGGCCGGGCATCTGGGGGTGGCGCGGGTGACCGTGGCCCAGGCCTTTGCCGAACTCGTCTCGACCGACTATCTGGCCAGCCGCGACCGTTCGGGGCATTTCATCTCGGACAGGATCGAGCGGCGGATCGAGACCGAGCCATCCGCCCCCGCGCCCGAACGCTTTGACTGGGACAGCCAGCTCGACCATCGTTTCAGCCGCGCGCAGCGTTCGGAACGCAACCGCAACTGGCGCAGCTATGGCTATCCCTTTGTCTATGGTCAGGCCGATCCCGCGCTGGTCGATCACGCGGCATGGCGCGACTGTGCCATGCGCACGCTGGGGCGGCGCGAATTCGCGGCGGTGACCGGCGATCTTTACGATGCCGACGATCCCGAACTGGTCGATCACATCGCCCGGCTGATCCTGCCCCGGCGCGGCATCGAGGCGGGCGCCGATGAGATCCTGTTGACCATGGGCGCGCAGAACGCGCTGTGGCTGGCGGTGCAGTTGCTGCTGCGACCGGGTGCGGCCTTTGCCATTGAAAACCCCTCATATACCGGCCAGCGCGAGATCCTTGCGGCAAGCGGCGCGCGCATCCTGCCGGTGCCGGTCGACGCGCAGGGCCTGCCGCCCGAAAACGTGCCCGCCGGCATCGCCGCCGTCTTTACCACCGCCAGCCATCAATGCCCGACCAATTCGACCATGCCGCGCGCCCGGCGCAAGGCGCTTCTGGCGCGGGCGCAGGCACAGGGCTTTGCCGTGGTCGAGGACGATTACGAATTCGAGATGTCCTTTGCCGGCGCCCCCTCGCCCGCGCTCAAGGCCATCGACCGCGCGGGGGCGGTGATCTATATCGGCTCGTTTTCGAAATCGGTCTTTCCGGGCGCGCGGCTGGGCTATCTGGTTGCCGATCCCCGGTTCATCGCCGAGGCGCGCGCGCTGCGCGGCATGATGCTGCGCCATCCGCCCGGCCATATGCAGCGCACGCTGGCGCATTTTCTGTCGCTGGGCCATTACGACGCACAGGCCAACCGCATGCGCCGCGCCTATGCATGGCGCCGCGCGGTCATGCTGGAAAGCATTTCCGCCCATGGGCTGCGGCTGGCCTCGCCGGATGCGACCGGCGGGTCAAGCCTGTGGCTCGCGACGCCGCCGGGGGTCGATGCCTCGCATCTGGAACGGGTGCTGAAAACCCGCGACGTGCTGATCGAACCCGGCGCCCGCTTTTTTGCCGACCCGGCCGAGGGGCGGGGCTTTTTCCGGCTGGCCTATTCCTCGATCAGCGCCGAGCGCATCCCCGAGGGCATCCGCCGCATCGCGCAGGCCATGTCCGAGGTGCAGGATTAGGGCGCGTCCCCGGCGGCATGCTCGATCGCGGCGACCGCCTCGAGTGTCGAGGTCACGACCGAGGCGTCGATCTTGCCGTCGTCGATGCAGAGGATCTCGACCCCCTCGCCCTGTTCAAGGGCGATGAACGAACCGCCAAAGACGAAATCGCCCCCCGGCGCGCCGGTCAGCAGCGCGGGATCGTAATCGACATAGCCCAGATAAAGGCGCCCGCCCGTGTCGTGGCCCGTATCGGAGCCCGTATCGGGGCCCGCATCATGGCCGCCATCTTCGCCATTGCCGATGGCGTGAAAGCTGGTCAGCGCGTAATCGGGGCGCAGATAGCGGACCTCGTAAAGGCCCTGTCCGGTGCCGCCCAGAATCTGGGCATCACCTTGATCCGAAATGGTTTCGCTGCTTTCGATCCCGCTTTCCATCCGGTGCAGAAAGCTTTCGGACACGCAGGCATCGGCCATCGCGGGCGCCCCCGACCCCAGCGTCAGCACCAGCGCCAATGCCAGCAAAGCCGGCCTTTCAGGGAAATTCGACATAGTCGCGTCCATCATAGGTAAAGGTGTGGGCCGCACGGCGGTCGCGCAGATCGTGCCAGTCGGGATTGGTCTTTTCGAAATGCGGCGGGTCGCCGAAAGAACGCCCCCAGGTCAGCCCGAAATGGCTGGCCAGATTGCCATTGGTGTTTGTCACCGCCACCAGCTGGCCACTGCTCAGATCGTACATGTCGATGGCGATGCCGTAATTGTGGTTGCTTTGCCATTGGCGCGCATTCGATTTCCACGGCCCGCGCCCGCCGGTAAAGCCCTGCGCCTGGCAATACTGGCGCTTGGTGGCCTGGGGCCGGCCATTGCGGTTCTGCATGAAGTCGCTGCAATAGAGCGCGTCCTGTTCGGCGGGCGTGCGAAAACCATCGGTCACCGTATAGCGGGTGCCGTTCAGCTCCTCGATCTTGTTGATGAAGCTCAGGAAATCATGGCGCGCATCGGGATGCAGCGTGCGCAGCCGCTCGGTCGTGCGGTCGTTATGGGCGCGAAAATCGGTCCAGATGAATTCGGCAAGAACAGGGGTGTTGCGGGGGGCACAACCCACGGTCACCTCTTGCGACCATTCCGCATTCACCGCCGTCGCCAGCGGCACCTGCAAATAGCGGTCGGTTGTATTGGCGTTGCTATATGGCACGGCCGCGCCATCGGGGCGGGTGCCATCGGGGGCGATGATCGGATAGCGGCCATTCATCGCCGCGTTCGCCGCACGGGAAACCGGGCGCGGATCGATGCGCAGCTTGCCGTGGCGGATTTCGGGGCGGAAGGTAACGCGATAGCGGCCCGGCTCGAACCCCGCATCGCCCCCCATCAGCACCAAGGGATTGCCATTGCCCGAGGCGACGCTGGCGATCTGGGCCTGACTGGTGGCGGTGCCGGCGGTTTCGGTGCCGGCGACGGCCGCACCCGCCGCAGCACCCTGTTGTCCCTGGGGCGGACGCGGCGCGGGCGCGCGCGACACGAACAGGCCATTGGTCGGGATGGTCGTGTAATCCACCGTCTCTTGCGCGACCTGGGTCGCCGCACCATTGCGGATGCGCGAAATGGTGATCCGCCCACCCACCGCGATCAGATCGAATTCCGCGTAGCGGCTGCGCACCGCGATCCAGCCCCGGCAGCCCTGTTGGACATTCTCGGGATCGCTCTGGGCGCCATGTTGATCGGCGGCGATCTCGGCGGCAAGGGTCGCGCTTTCGCCACCCGCCGCAGCACCGCCTCTGTCATTCAAGCTCATCCCTAACCTCGCAAACCACTTTCCACCATGTCACAAACCCTGTTTCCAGCGCCCGCGCCGCCTCATCCGCCCCCATGCGGGACACCAGTGCCCGCGCCGCCCAAGGGTAAAGCGGATCCTCGCCGAAACCACAGCCCAGAAGCTGCGCAATAGCGGCATAGACCAGCACGCCCCGGTCACAAAGCCCCGAGCGGGTGGCGAAATCCGCCGCCTGCGCCAGCGCCGCGCGGCGGTCGGGTTCGGGCGTGGCAGCCGCCACCCCGGGCCACAGATCCGCAAGCCGCGCCAGCCGCGCATCGGTATCGGTGGGCGGCACCCCCGCCGACAATTCGCGCAGCCGCGCCGGGTTCAATCCGGCAAGCCCGATATCGCGATGCCAAAGGTCGATCTGATCCAGCACCGGCGCCAGATAGGGGTTGAGACGCGGCTCGCCCCCGGCGGTGCGCCATCCCGCCCGCTCAAGCCGCGTCGCATGGCCGGGATCGTCCTCGAAACCGCTGCCCCAATGCATGACCGCGATCAGATATTTCAGGTGGTCGCGCTCGGTGCGGATGCCGCGCAGACGCGCCCGGGGATAGGCCAGCCGGACGACCCCGCGCAGCGCAGCCTCGTCAAGATCGGCGGTTCTGGACGCAAAGCTCTGGCGCAGAAACGCCACGGCCTTGTCCTCGTAATCGGCGCGGCGCTCGGCGATATAGGGGGCGAGCGTCCGCTGATCGACGAAATCCTCGAGATAAAGCCCGCTCATGCGCCGCCGGTCCCGGTGCTAGGCGTCATGACGCAAAACCCCGCCCCGCGCGCCGGACAGGCGATCAGCCGCAGCGGCGCGCCGAAACCGGCGAATTGCCGGGCATCGAAGGCCGCGACCACGGTGCGCGCGATCTCGGGCGTGTAAAAGCGGAAAAAATGCCAGCTTTGCGTCTGCTGGCTGTAAAGACGCACGAATTTGCGGAAATGCCGGCGCAGATCGTCAAGCGACGCGGCCGAGCGCAGGAAGATGCCCGGCCGGCGGTCCCACATCTGCCAAGGCGCCGCGCCACGGGTGAACAGGTTGCGCACAAAGCTGTTTTCGTCGCGTATCTCGACGATCCAGGGCGCGGCCTGTTGCAAGTCGCCGCCGCCCTCATCGCGAAACAGGCAGGCATGTTTCAGCCCCGAGCCGGCCAGAAGGTCCGGCAGGCCCGGCACCCGGCCAGCATCAATAACGGCATAACACGGCAATGCGGGCTCCGTGGCCACGGGGCCAAACAGCACCGGCCACAGCGCATCGGGCACGGATTTCTTTTTCTCGGCGCCGAACTGTCCGTCCAGCGGCTCGACCGGGGCGATCACGCGCATGTTCAGGGCCGGGGTCGAAACCGCCGCATCCGACGACAGCGCACCCTCTGGCCCGGCCTGCCCGCCAATGCCCGGCACAGGCCCGGAAAGCGCCCAGATGTCGTCAAGCCGGTCGTCGGGGGCCGCCACGTTCACCTCTGTTTTCAACAGGTTTACCGCCGCGGGCAGAATGGCATGGCCGGCATGATGGCACAATAGCACCGTCACCCGGACGGCCACGGGCCGCGTCGGCTGTTGCGACGCGGCCCGGGCATAACCTCACGAGATGCGCGGCCTCAGCCGCCCATCACGGCGCGGAACATGAAATACATCAGCGACGGCCCCAAAAGACAGCCAAGCCCGGTATAAAAGGTCGCCGTCATCGCACCGTAAGGCACCAGCCGCTTGTCGGTGGCGGCAAGCCCGCCCGCCACGCCGCTGGTCGTGCCCATCAGCCCGCCATAGGCCATGGCCGTTTTCGGATTGTTCAGCCCGATCAGCGGCGCGATGAAGGGCGTGCCGATCATCACCAGCACCGATTTGATCAGCCCCGCCGCAACCGACAGCGCGATCACCTCGCTCGAGGCGCCCAGCGCGGTCCCGGTCACCGGCCCGACGATATAGGTCGCGGCCCCCGCGCCCAGCGTCGTCATGCTGATCGCGTCGCCATAGCCGAACATCAGCGCCACCAACCCGCCGACAAGAAAGGAAATCACGATCCCCAGAAACAGCGACACCACGCCCGTGATCCCCGCCCTGCGGATGAGGCCCAGATCGACCCCGTAAGCCGTCGAGACAATGGCGAAATCGCGCAGCATCGCGCCGCCCATGATCCCCAGCCCGGCGAACAGCTCGATATCGGCCAGCCCCTTCTTGCCGCCGGTCGCAAGGCCGCCGAAATAGGCCAGCACCAGCCCCAGGATGATCGCCACCGCCGAGCCGTGCAGCCGCCCCCGCGTCAGGTGATGCGAGGCATAATAGCTGATCCACATCATCGCGCCGACAATGACAAAGGCGAACAGCAACCCGTTCTTGATCAGGACATCCGAAATCAGTTCCATCTCAGCCGGCCTCCGCTTCGGTTGCGGGGGGCAGCGGCTCGGACGCGCCGCCGATGCGGGCGACGGCAGGCACCAGCGCCCAACAGACAACCGTCGCGCCGATACCCGCCAACAGCGCGACGGGACCGCCCGACACCGCCGAGACCACGTTCTGGGTCGAGGCCATGGCGACGACAATCGGGATGTACATCGCGCTCCAGTAAAGGACGCCCTGTTCGCTCAGCGGCGGCAGATGGCCGTTGCGGCGCATCCAGTCGCTGAGCACGATCAGCAACAGCATGGCAAAGCCCACGCCGCCCACATTCGAATCGACCCCCAGCAGCGCGCCCAGCAGATCGCCGACAATCATGCCGGCAATCAGACAGGCCGCCAGAACGGCGGTTCCGTAAATGATCATGGTGATATTTCCTCCCTCGGGGTCCGGGCGGGGCCTCCTCTGCCCCGGTCCCGGACCGTCCCCTCAACGATGTTCAGCGGTAAAGATCGGCATGGCGCTTGCGCAATTCGGCCTTTTGCACCTTGCCCATGACATTGCGCGGCAGTTCCTCGACAAAGATCACGCGCTTGGGCTGTTTATAGCGCGCCAGCCGGTCGCCCAGCGCGGCGATGACACCCGCCTCGTCAAGGTTTGCGCCCTTTTGCGGCACGACAATGGCGGTCACCCCCTCGCCCAGATCGGGATGCGCAAGGCCGATCACCGCGCTTTCGACCACGCCGGGCAAGTCGTCGATCAGGCTTTCGATTTCCTTGGGATAGACGTTATAGCCCCCCGAAATCACCAGATCCTTGTCGCGCCCGACGATGCGCAGATAGCCGTCCTCGCCGATCTGTCCCAGATCGCCGGTGATAAAGAACCCGTCCTTGCGGAATTCCGAGGCGGTCTTTTCCGGCATCTGCCAATAGCCTTCAAAGACGTTCGGCCCCTTGACCTCGATGGCGCCGATCTCGCCCTGCGGCAGGGATGCGCCGGTTTCGCGATCGGTCACGCGGATGGCGATCCCCGGCAAGGGCATGCCCACGGCGCCGGGCTTGCGGGCGCCGTCATAGGGGTTGGTGGTGATCATGCAGGTTTCGGTCATGCCATAGCGTTCCAGAATGGCGTGGCCGGTGCGGTCCTCGAACGCGCGGTGATCCTCGGCCAGAAGCGGGGCCGAGCCGGACACGAAGAGGCGCATCCTGGCCGTGGTCTCGCGGTTCAGGCGCCCGGATTTCAGCAGCCGCGTGTAAAAGGTCGGCACCCCCATCAGCACGGTCGCATCCGCCATAAGGTCGATGGCCTGTTCGCCGTCGAATTTCGCCAGCCAGATCATGGTCGCACCGGCGACGATGGACATGTTGGCGGCCACGAACAGGCCATGGGTGTGAAAGATCGGCAGCGCGTGGATCAACCGGTCCTGACCAGTATAGTGCCAGCTTTCCAGAAGCGCCGCGACATTCGAGGCAAGGTTGCCATGGGTCAGAACCGCCCCCTTGGAACGCCCCGTCGTCCCCGAGGTGTAAAGGATCGCCGCATGATCGGACATGGCGCGCGCCACCCGGTCGCGGCGCGGGCTGGCCGCCAAAGCCCGCGCCATCAGGCTGCCATCGGCATCCGCGCCCAGACTTTCGACCCGCAGGCCGTCACTTTCCCGGGCCTTGTGCGCGGCCAGCGTCGCGGGGGTACAGACAAAGAGGCGCGGCGCGGCATCGCCCAGAAAATAGTCGATCTCGGCCCCGGTATAGGCGGTATTCAGCGGCAGATAGACCCCGCCCACCTGAAGCACCGCCAGATAAAGACAGATCGCCTCGGCGCTTTTTTCGGTCTGGACGGCCACCCGGTCGCCGGGGCGAACGCCGATTTCGGTCAGCACGGCCGCAAAGCGTTCCGTCAGATCGCGCGCCTGCGCATAGGTGATGTCGGAAAGGCCCGGGCGCTCGAACAGCACCTTGCCGGGTTCCGCCTCGACCGAGGCGATAAAGCTTTCATGGATGGTCTGCATGTCTCGTCCTCTTGTCTGCGTTCGGGGGATTTCGGATCCGGTCATTTCAGCGGCTCAGGATTGCGGTTCAGCACCTCGGCCAGCGGCGCCCCGGTCGCGACGGTGCCGTCGCGCACGAATGCCTCGTGCTGGGTTTCGATGGCGGCGGGGTCGTAGAGATAGTTGATCATAAGCCCATGGGCGTTCTTGACCGCGCCCGGGGCCAGATCGGCGGGCCAGTTCACCCGCCAGGCCGCCGCGCCATTGCCCAGATGAAAGCGCGCCACCGGATCGGCGGGCGCGCCGCTGCGCGCGCGGGCGCGGGTGAAATACTGCGCGGCCATGGCCTCGACATCCGGGCGCAGCCGATCGGCCGCGGCGGGGTCGCCTTGCCAGTCCCCCTGTTCCAACGCGTTGAGCAGCTTTTCCGCGGCCGCGCCATCCTGCCGCGCCAGCCAGCCCGCGAAACCCGGCGCGGGCGACAGGGTGACAAAGGTCCGCAGCTCGGGCAATTCGGCCTGAAGGACGGCGACCACCTGCTTGATCAGCAGATTGCCGAATGACACGCCCTTGAGGCCGCGCAGGCTGTTGTTGATCGAATAGAACACCGCCGTATCGGCATCGGCGGCCGCATCGGGGCGCGGCGCATTCAGGATCGGCGCGATGGCATCCGGGATGGCGCGGGTCAGCGCCACCTCGACAAAGATCAGCGGCTCATCCCCGGTCGCGGGGTGGAAAAACGCATAGCAACGCCGGTCGGCCGCATCCAGACGGCGGCGCAGATCCTCCCAACCCGACATCTTGTGAACGGATTCGTAGGCAATGATCTTTTCCAAGATCGCCGCAGGCGTCGACCAGTCCACCCGTTCAAGCCGCAGAAAGCCGCGATTGAACCACGAACTCAGCAGATGCGCGAAATCGCCGTCGATGGGCGCAAGCGCCGGATCCTCGCGGATCGCATCCAGCAGATCGGCCCGCATGCCCACCAGTTTCAGCGTCGCGCCCGGCGCCATGTTCAGCCGCCGCAGCAAGGTCTGGCGGCGCGGTTCGACCGCCTCGAACAATTGCGCCAGATGCCCGGCAGAAGGATCCGCGTCATAGGCGGCATAGGCCTTGCGGATGGGATCGGGGTCGGCCCCGAAACGGTCGCGCAGCAGGGCAAAGAAATCGCGCCGTCCCCCGGCATCCAGCTCGGCATAGGCGGCCAGCGCCTGTTCGGCGACCGCGATCCGCGCCGCCTCGCCGATGCGGCCCATCAGCACATCACAGGCCGCCGCCAGCCGTTCCTGCGCCGGCCGCATCAACAGATTCTGCGCGGTCAGCGTGCCGCGCCCATCGCCCCGCACCCGATCACGCCGCTCGCCGCGCGTGATGGCCTGCACCAGATCATTCAGGAATGCCAGATTGACCTTGGCCATATCAAACCCCTTTTCCGGTCCCTCACCCCGAATGCTTATAGTGCAATTTCAATTGTGTTGTATATAACAAAGATTGATATGGACATTTCATGACTTCTTGCGGATAAAAACATATCGAAACCAAGGTCCAAACCATGTCAAATCCACGCCGCCCGTCGGTCCAGCACATTCGCGACGCGCTGGAAAACGCGATCGTCGAGGGCAAGATCCAGCCCGGCGAGCGGCTGGACCCGGAGGCGCTGGCCACAGAATTCGGCGTTTCGCGCACCCCGATTCGCGAGGCCTTGCAGGCGCTCGAGGGGTCGGGTCTGGTGCGCGTCCAGTCCAAGCGCGGCACCTTTGTCACCAAGCTGAGCGTCCCCGAGCTGGCCGAGCGTTTCGAGGTCATGGCCGAGCTTGAGGCGATGTGCGCCCGGCTGGCCGCGCGGCGCGCCTCGGCGACGGAAATCGCGACCATCCGCGCGGCACAGGCCGCCTGTGTCCGCGCCTTCGAGACCGGCGACAGCGATGCCTATTATTACGAGAACACGGCCTTTCATCACGCGGTCTATGCCGCCTCGCGCAATGCCTTCCTTGAGGCCGAGGCGCTGCGCCTCCAGGCCATGCTGCAGCCCTATCGGCGCCGGCAGCTTCAGTTTCGCGGCCGGATGCGGCGCTCGATGGAAGAGCATCAGAACATCATCGACATGATCGTGGCCGGCGATGACGAGGCCGCCGCCAATCACATGCGCAACCATGTCGTCATTCAAGGCGACCGGTTTCACGACCTGATTGCGTCAATCCGCATGGTCGATGCCTAGCTGTTAACCGAAGGGCATGGCCTAGGCGTGCGCGGCGCCGTATTCGCGCCGCGCCACCTCGCGTGCCACGGTCTCGAATGCCGCAAGCGCCGCGCCCTGCGCCGCCTGCCGGCGCGTCATCCCGACCGGGCCCGACATGAAACGCCGCCCCGTCGCAAGCTGCACCATCTCGCCGCGCGCAAGCTCATTCGCGACCACGCCCCCCGAAATGAACCACAGCGCATCCGAGGCCAGGCACAACCCGCGCCCGACCGCCAGCGACACGGTTTCGACCGCCGGCCGCAATCCGGCCAGCCCCAGCGACGCCAGATAGGTTTCAACCGCCGGCCGGATCAGCGCGGTCGGCGGCGGCAGGATGACCGGAAAGCGTTCCAGAAGCGCGGCCACCGGCGCACCAAGCCCGGAATGACCCGCCCGCGCGGTCAGGATCACCTCTTCTTCGTAAAGATGATCAAAGCTCAGCCCCGCCATTTCCGACGCCGCCGGCAAATGCCCGACCATCAGCTCGACCGCACCCTCGCGCAAAAGCCGCATCAGGTGGAAATGCGGGCCGGTCTCGACCGAAAGCACGGTTTCGGGGTTCATCTCACGGAAAGCCAGCATGACACGCGGCATGAACCGGGTCGCGACCGTCGGCAACACCCCGATCCGCAGCACGCCCCCCGCCCCCGGACGCAGCGCCGCCGCCCCCGCCTCAAGCGCCTGAACCGCCGCCAGCGCGTGGCGGCGAAACAGCGCCCCCGCCTCGGTCAGGATCAGCTTGCGCCCCTGTCGCAGAAAGAGCGGCTGCCCCATAAGCGCCTCAAGCTCGGCCAATGTGCGCGACAGGGCGGGCTGGGTGATCCCCTGTGCACGCGCCACCGCCGTCAGCCCGCCCTCGGCCGCGATATCCAGAAATGCCCGGATATGGCGCAGTTTGACCCCGGGATGCATAGCGCTTCGGTTATCCATTGCGGTCCATTTTGCATTATTCAACGCGAATTCGTTATGGCAACCTACCGATAAGGGAGATCGCCATGCAAGTTCTGAACCGCCCCTGGGGCACGATGCATTACCGGATCGACGGTCCGGCCAACGCCCCGACCGTGATATTCGCCAATTCGCTGGGCACCGATCTGCGGCTTTGGGATGCGGCGCTGGCGGAAATTCCGGGCATCCGCGCGATCCGGTTCGACAAGCGCGGCCACGGCCTGTCCGATCTTGGCGGCGATTATGCCATCGCCGATTTGGCCGATGATGTCGCCGCGCTGATCGAGGCCACGTCCGACGGGCCGGTGATCATCTGCGGTCTCTCTATCGGCGGCATGATCGCCCAGAATCTGGCCGCGCGTCGCCCGGATCTGATCCGGGCGGCGGTGCTGTCGAACACCGCCGTGAAAATGGGCACGGCGGAAAGCTGGACCGACCGCATCCGCACGATCGAGACGCGCGGCATCGCGGCCATCGCCGATATGGTGATGGAGCGCTGGTTCGCGCCCACCTTTCGCGCCCGGCCAGAGCTGGCGCTGTGGCGCAACATGGTCATCCGCACATCCGCGCCGGGCTATATCGCCGCCTGCCGGGCGCTGGCCGCCGCCAATCTGACGGTCCAGACCGCCGGCCTGCGCCTGCCGACGCTGGTCATCGCCGGCGACAGCGACGGCTCGTCCCCCGCCGATCTGGTCCGGGCCACGGCGGCGCTGATCCCCGGCGCGCGCTTTCACATCATCGCGGATGCCGGCCACCTGCCCTGCGTCGAACAGCCCCGCGCCTTTGCCGCGACCGTCATCCCCTTCCTCCAGGAGCACAGCCGATGACCACCCGCTACGATGACGGCATGGCGACCCGCCGCCGGGTGCTGGGCGACGCCCATGTCGACCGGGCCGAGGCCGCCAAGGACGATTTCGACACCCCTTTTCAGAGGCTGATCACCGAATCCGCCTGGGGCTCGGTCTGGGCGCGCGACACGATCAGCCCGCGCGAACGCTCGATGCTGACCATCGCGCTGCTGGCGGGTTTGGGCAATGACCACGAACTGGCTATGCATATCCGCGCCACCGCCAATACCGGCGCCACGCCCGAAGACGTGCTCGAGGCGCTGTTGCATGTCGCCATCTATGCCGGCGTGCCGCGCGCCAATCACGCCATCAGGATCGCCAAGGAAACATTCGCCGAAATGGAGGCACAGCGATGACCCTCAGCAATGATACCGACCGCGGCCCGCTGTTCTTTCGCGACCGGGACTGGCATCCGGCGGCCTATACGCCGGGCTACAAGACCTCGATGACGCGCGCGCCGCACCGCGCGCTGGTCGCCATGGGCTCGACGCTCTCCGAGGAAACCGGCCCCGCCTTCGGCCATTCCATGATCGGCGAGATGGACAACAACCTGATCATGAATTTCACCGGCCAGCCCGCCATCGGCGAACGCATCATCATGCATGGCCGCGTCCTGGACGAAAACGGTCGCGGCGTGCCTGGCGCGCTGATCGAGATCTGGCAGGCCAATGCCGGCGGCCGCTATCGCCATAAAAAGGACGGCTATGCCGCGCCGCTCGACCCGAATTTCGGCGGCTGCGGGCGCACCATCTCGGGCCGGGACGGGGCATATGAATTTCTGACTGTGCGCCCCGGCGCCTATCCCTGGCCGAACCGCGTCAACGACTGGCGGCCGATGCATATCCATATCTCGGTCTTCGGCTCGGGCTTTGGCCAGCGCCTGATCACCCAGATGTATTTCGAGGGCGACCCGCTGATCGCGCGCTGTCCGATCGTGAACACCATCGGCTCGGATCGCGCCATTCAGGCGCTGGTCGCGCCCCTCGACATGAACCGCGCGATCCCGATGGATTGTCTGGCCTATAAATTCGACATCGTGCTGCGCGGCCGCCGCCAGTCCTTCTTTGAAAACCGCCCGGAGGGGATGTGATGCAAAAGCTGGATTACCTCAGGGAATCGCCTTCGCAGACGGCCGGCCCCTATGTCCATATCGGTCTGACGCCGAACAAGCTGGGCAATAGCGGCATCTATCCGGCCGATCTGGGCGAAAGCCCGATCCGGCCGGGCGCAAAGGGCGAGGCGATCACCATCACCGGCACGGTTCAGGACGGCGCGGGCATGATCCTGCGCGACGCGCTGATCGAAAGCTGGCAGGCGGACGCAAACGGCATCTATCCCGGCAACGACCCGCGCGGACCCGCCGATCCGAATGTCACCGGCTGGGCACGCATCATCGCCGATTTCGACAGCGGCGAATGGGTGCTGAAAACCGTCAAGCCCGGCGCCGTCCCCTTTCCCGATGGGCGGATGATGGCGCCCCATATCGCGCTTTGGGTGGTGGCGCGCGGCATCAATCTGGGCCTGCAAACCCGTATCTATTTCGAGGATGAGGACAATTCCGCCTGCCCGGTCCTGCAACGCATCGAGCACCGGCCGCGTGTCGACACGCTGATCGCGAAACGGGCCGGCCCCGGGCAATACCGCTTCGACCTGATCCTTCAGGGCGAAAACGAAACCGTCTTCTTCGACATGTAGGCCGCCATGACCGATCTTTCGCAAAACCCCTGCATCATCTGCGTGGCCATCACCGGCTCGCTCCCGACCAAGGAAAACAATCCCGCGGTGCCGATCACCGTGGCCGAACAGATCGAATCGACGCATGAGGCCTTCGAGGCCGGCGCAACCATCGCCCATTGCCATGTCCGCGACGACGAGGGCAAACCAACCTCGGATCCCGAACGTTTCGCCCGCCTGAAAGAGGGGCTGGAAAAGCACTGCCCCGGCATGATCGTCCAACTTTCGACGGGCGGCCGCTCGGGCGCGGGCCGGACCCGGGGTGGCATGCTGCCATTGTCGCCCGACATGGCCTCGCTTTCGGTCGGGTCGAACAATTTCCCGACCCGGGTCTATGAAAACCCGCCCGATCTGGTGGACTGGCTTGCGGCCGAAATGCTGACCCATGGCGTCAAACCGGAAATCGAGGCTTTCGACCTCAGCCACATCCTGCAAGCGGCGAAAATGCACAGGGACGGCCGCATCAAGGACCGGCCCTATGTGCAATTCGTGATGGGGGTGAAAAACGCCATGCCCGCCGATCGCGAGGTCTTCGATTATTACATCCACACCGTGAAACGCCTCTTCGGCGCCGATACGCCCTGGTGCGCGGCGGGCATCGGCGCCGACCAGATCACGCTGAACGACTGGGCGATCTCGTCCGGCGGCCATGCCCGCACCGGACTGGAGGACAATGTCCGCATCGACCGCGACAGGCTCGCCCCCTCGAACGCTGCGCTGGTCCGGCGCGCCACCGATCTTTGTGCGAAATACGGCCGCCCCGTCGCGACATGGCAACAGGCGCGCGCAATCCTTGGCCTCAAAATGCCCGCAACCGCCTGATCGCGGCGGCCGTCTCGTCTTTTCTTTCATGGACAAATATCCTCGGGGGGTCCGGGGGGCAGACAGCCCCCCGGCCTCGTCCCAAGCAAAAGGCCCGCCATGCCCGCATCCCCCGCCGACAGCGCCATCTATCGCGATCTCTTCAGCGACCAGGACACCGCAAGGCTTTTCACCGACAGCGCCCAGATCCGGGCGATGCTGCTGGTCGAGGGGGCATTGGCCCGCGTCCAGGGCCGCCTTGGCCTGATCCCCGAAACCGCCGCCGCCTATATCGAGCGCGCCGCGCGCGAGATTCAGATCGACCCCGCCGAGCTGGCCGCCGAAACCGCCCGAAACGGCGTGCCGGTTCCCGGCCTGATCGCCGCGTTCCGCAAGGCCATGCAGGCCCCCGAACATGCGCAATACCTGCATTGGGGCGCGACCAGCCAGGACATCATGGACAGCGCCCTCGCGCTGCGCCTGCGCCGCGTCACCGAAATCTGGAACGCACGACTGACGGAACTGGCCCGGGCGCTGGCCGGTCTCGCCCGCGATCACGCCGATCTGCCAATGGCCGCGCGCACCTATGGCCAGCTCGCCACCCCCACCAGCTTTGGCGCGGTGGTCGCGGGCTGGGGGCATCCGGTCCTGCGCCACCGCACCCGCCTTGCGGCGCTCGCGCCCGAACTCGCCACGCTCTCGCTGGGCGGGGCGGCGGGCACACTCTCGGCCATGGGTGCCGAAGGCCCCGCGATCCGCGCAGCACTCGCGCGGGAACTCGGTCTCGCGGATCCCGGCCATAGCTGGCATGCCGAGCGCGATCACATCGGCGGTTTCGCCGCCTGGATGGCCGGGCTTTGCGCCTCGCTGGGCAAGATGGGCGAAGATCTGATCCTGATGACGCAATCCGGCATCGACGAAATCCGGATTGACGGTGCCGGCGGCTCGTCGACCATGCCGCAAAAACAGAACCCTGTCGCCCCTTCGGTTCTGGTGGCGCTGGCGCGTCAGACGGCGGCCCTTTCGGCGGCGATACAGGGGGCCGGACTGCACCGCCAACAGCGCGACGGCGCGGCCTGGTTCGTCGAATGGCTGACCCTGCCACAGCTCTGCATCTCGACCGGACGTGCCCTTGAACTGGCGCTGAATCTTGCAGGGCGCATCACACCGAACGCGGCGGCGATGGCCCGGAACCTCGACGATGGGCACGGCCTGATCTATGCCGAATCCTACAGCTTCGCCCTTGCCCGCCACATGCCGCGCCCCGAGGCGCAGACCCGGATCAAGGCGCTGTGCGCCGAAGCCCAAAGCAGCGGACAGACGCTGCCGGATCTGATCGCGCGGGATTTTCCTGCGCTGGATCTCTCGGCTGCGGGCCGGCTTGGCACCGCCCCGGTGGATGCACGCAACTTTGCCAATGAGGTCTTCGCAGGCGGCTGATCTTCCCGAACCTCGCCCGCGGCGCCACCGGCAGCCATCCGGCATCGGGGCTAAGGGCGCCATCGCCCGAACGACCCAAAGGATCGCCCCCCATGGCACAGGCCCCCGGGACTGGCCGGATTGCCATGCGCCGGGCCTGTGCCCTTGCGCGCCGCCGGGCCGGAATGATAGACCGGGCGTCAAGCCTGCGCGCGGGCATATCATCCGCCCGCGTCAATGAAATAATGCGATATCGCTTCAAAGGGAAAACACACGCATGACGATGACTCGGACCAGCTTTGACAAGGAAGATCTGCTGGCCTGCGCCCGTGGCGAATTGTTTGGCCCCGGAAATGCACAACTGCCCGAGCCGCCGATGCTGATGATGGATCGCATCACCGATATTTCCGGCGATGCCGGCCTGCATGGCAAGGGTCATGTCGTGGCCGAATTCGACATCGATCCCGAGCTTTGGTTCTTTTCCTGCCATTTCCCCGGCAATCCGATCATGCCGGGCTGTTTGGGTCTGGACGGACTCTGGCAACTGACCGGTTTCAACCTCGGCTGGCGCGGCTGGCAGGGGCGCGGCTATGCGCTTGGCGTCGGCGAGGTCAAGCTGACCGGCATGGTCCGCCCTGACCGCAAGATGCTGCGCTATTACGTCGATTTCACCAAGGCCGTTCAGACCCGCCGCCTGACCATGGGCGTGGCCGATGGCCGCGTCGAGGCCGACGGTGAAACCATCTATGAAGTCAAGGACATGAAAGTGGCCCTTTCGGCCGCCTGATCCATGAACAAGGAACACGCCATGCGCCGCGTCGTCATTACCGGGCTGGGCATCGTCTCTCCCATCGGCAACAACGCCTCCGAAGTCACCGACAGCCTGCGCGCCGGGCGCTCGGGCATCGTATTTGCGCCCGATTACGCCGAACACGGCTTTCGCAGCCAGGTTCACGGCATGCCGCAGATCGTGCTGGAAGATCACATCGACAAGCGCAATCTGCGCTTCATGGGTGCGGGCGCCGCCTATAATTTCATCGCCATGGAACAGGCGATCGCCGATGCCGGCCTGACGCCCGAAGACGTCTCGAACGAACGCACGGGACTGGTCGTCGGTTCTGGCGGCCCATCGACGGCCAATCTGTTCGACGCCCATCGCATCGTCATCGAAAAGGGCGCGCCCAAGCGCATGGGGCCGTTCATGGTGACGCGCTGCATGTCCTCGACCAATTCGGCCTGTCTGGCCACGCCCTTCAAGATCAAGGGCGTGAATTATTCGATCACTTCGGCCTGCTCGACCTCGGCGCATTGCGTGGGCAATGGGACCGAACTGATCCAGATGGGCAAGCAGGACATCGTCTTCGCCGGCGGCGGCGAGGAACTGGACTGGACGCTGTCGTGCCTGTTCGATGCGATGGGCGCGATGTCGTCGAAATACAACGACACGCCACAGAGCGCATCGCGCCCGTTCGACGCCACCCGCGACGGGTTCGTCATCGCCGGCGGCGCCGGTGTGGTCGTGCTCGAAGAGCTGAACCACGCCTTGGCGCGTGGCGCGAAAATCTATGCCGAGGTGACGGGCTACGGCGCGACCAGCGACGGCTATGACATGGTGGCACCGTCGGGCGAGGGCGGCGAACGCTCGATGCGGCTGGCGCTGTCGACGCTGCCCGAGGGGCGCCGCGTCAGCTATGTCAATGCGCATGGAACCTCGACCCCCGTGGGCGATGTCGGCGAAATCAAGGCCCTGCGCCGTGTCTTTGGCGAGGGCGCGGTGCCCCCGGTCTCCTCGACCAAATCGCTGACCGGGCATTCGCTGGGCGCGACCGGGGTGCATGAGGCCATCTATTCGCTCTTGATGATGCAGAATGGCTTTATCGCCGCCTCGGCCAATATCACCCAGCTCGACCCCGAGATCCGGGCCGAGGAAATTGCCATGCAGCGCGTGGATCATGTTGATTTCGATACGGTTCTTTCCAACAGTTTTGGTTTCGGCGGCACCAACGCGACGCTGGTCATGTCGAAATACCGGGAATAAGCGAAGAAAAGGTTAAGCCATGGGCGATTTGATGAAGGGAAAGCGCGGCCTTGTGATGGGGGTCGCGAATGACCGCTCTATCGCCTGGGGTATCGCGAAGGCACTGGCCGCCGAGGGCGCCGAACTGGCATTCACCTATCAGGGCGAGGCCTTCGGCAAGCGTGTCGAGCCATTGGCCCAGTCGCTGGGTTCCGATTTTCTGATGGATGTGGACGTTCTGGACGACGAATCGCTGGATCGCGCCTTTGATCAGATCGGGACCCGCTGGGGCGGTCTGGATTTTCTGATCCACGCCATCGCGTTTTCGGACAAGAATGAGTTGACCGGCCGCTTTATCAACACGAGCCGCGACAACTTTAAGAATTCCTTGACGATTTCCTGTTATTCGCTGATCGACCTGGCCCGGCGGGCACAGCCTCTGATGACGAATGGCGGCTCGATCATCACGCTGACCTATGCCGGATCGAACCGGGTCACACCGTTCTATAACGTCATGGGGGTGGCCAAGGCCGCATTGGAATCATCTGTTCGCTATCTTGCCAACGACCTTGGCCCCGATGGCATCCGCGTGAATGCGATCAGCCCGGGCCCGATGAAAACGTTGGCCGGCGCGGCCATCGGTGGCGCGCGCAAGACCTATCGCCATACCGAGGCGAATGCCCCCATGCGTGCCAATGCCACGCTTGAGGCCATCGGGGGCACCGCCGTCTGGCTGTGTTCGCAATGGGGCGCCTGCACCACGGGCGAAATCGTTCTGGTCGATGGCGGCTATCATGTGCTGGGCATGCCGCAAAGCGAGCATCTGTGATCTGGGTCTTTGATGCCTATGGCACCTTGTTCGATGTGGACGCCGCCGCGCGCGAGGCGGCCCGCAACGACCCGGCCTTGGCAGAAATCTGGCCGGCGCTGTCCTTTGACTGGCGGCGCAAGCAACTCGAATATTCATGGATGCGCTGCATCACCGGACAGCATGGCGATTTCTGGCAAGTCACATCCGACGCGCTGGATTGGGCGGCCGAGCGCCACGGATTGACCGATACGGCGCCGCTGCTGGCGCTTTACCGCCGCCTGCCCGCCTATTCCGAGGTCGCCGAGGTGCTGGCCCGGCTGCGCGAACGCGGTCAGACGGCGATCTTTTCGAACGGATCGCCAAAGATGCTGTCCGATGCGGTGAACAGTGCCGGGCTTGCCCCGCATCTGGATGCGCTTTTGTCGGTCGAGGCTGTTGGTCGCTTCAAACCCGCCGCCGAAGCCTATCGCGTCGTGACCAGCCATTTCGGCACGGATGCGGACCGGATCACCTTTGTCTCATCGAATGGCTGGGACATTTACGGCGCCGCGGCCTTTGGCTTTGACACCGCCTGGGTGAACCGCGCGGGCCTGCCGGTCGACCGCCTGCCGCATCGTCCGGCCCGTATTCTGACCGATCTGACAGGATTGCTTTGATGCCGCATTTCACCGCAACCGATGGTGCGCGCCTGGCCTATGACGACCGGGGGCATGGCCTGCCGGTTCTGTGTCTTGCCGGCCTGACGCGCAGCATGAGCGATTTCGATTACCTCGCCCCATATCTTTCGGATATCCGTTTGATCCGAATGGATTATCGCGGGCGCGGCGCCTCGGACTGGACCGGCGCCGACACCTATACCGTCGCTCAGGAGGGCAAGGATGCGCTGGCACTTCTGGACCATCTTGGGATCGACAAGGCGGCAATCCTGGGGACATCGCGCGGGGGATTGATCGGGATGGTTCTGGCCGCGACCGCGCGCAACAGGGTCGCGGGGCTTTGCCTGAACGATGTCGGCCCGGTTCTCGAGCGTCGCGGGCTGGAACGCATCTTTGACTATGTCGGGCGCAATCCGACCAGTTCCAGCCTGAGCGAACTGGCGCGCCGCCTGCCCGACCTCATGCCCGGTTTCGCCAATGTGCCCGAAAGCCGCTGGCTGGAGGAAGTACGGCACCACTACACCGAAACGCCCGAGGGGCTGCGCATCACCTACGACCCCGCGCTGCGCACGGCGTTTCTGGCGGCTTTTGATGGCCCCGAGGTCGATCTGTGGCCGCTGTTCGATGCTGCGCAGGGCCTGCCGCTTGCGCTGATCCGGGGGACGAATTCCGACCTGCTGTCGCGCGATGCGGCGGATGCGATGCGGCAGCGCCGGCCGGACATGATCTTTGCCGAAATACCCGACCGGGCGCATATCCCGTTTCTGGACGAACCCGAATCCCTGGCCGCGATCCGGGCGTGGCTTGCGCTGATGCGGTAAATTCGCCCCCGCCGCCCATCATATCGGAGAAACCATTCTGGACGAAAAATCGCTTTCCATCGCCCGCCAATGCCAGACTGCGGCATATGACGGCAGCATGAGCTTTCCGCAGATCGTCGCCCGGTTGATTGATGCGGGATTCGAATCCTACATGGTCGATTACCGCCACCGCACAACGACCTATTACCGCGCGGATGGCAAGAGCGTCGCTCTTGAGATGCCCGTCTTGACAGGTGAGGTCGCGGCCCGCTTTGATGCCGAAGCCGTTGCCGAACAGGTGCGCACGGCACAGGAAAATGCCGCCGATTACACCTATGAAGGCTTTTCCCGAAATGTGAAACGCGCCGGTTGCGGCGGTTACCTGGTGTCGTTCGTCGGCCGGCGGGTGGTCTATTTCGGCCGCACGGGGGAAACGCATACCGAGCATTTCCCCCAATAACCGGCGACGTCAGCCCGCCAGCAATGCGGCATTGCCGCCCGCCGCGGTGGTATCGACGCACAGATGGCGTTCATGCGCAACATGGGCCAGATCGGGGCGCGTGGTGATCAATGGCACGATCGCGCCCTTGCGCCCGGCCAGCGCCTGGGCATAGGCCCGGCCCTGTGCGGCATCGCCCCACCAGATCGCCCCGGAAATATCGCCCGTCGCGGCTAGAGCCGCAGGCGACAGGGTGCCGTCGACCGCCACCGCACGCCCGCCAAGCGCCTGAACCGACGCCACCTGCGCCTGCACCGCCGCGGCCCCCGGCCCAAGGCACAGCAGCGCCGGACGGCTCAGCAGGCTGAGCCGGTTCAGCTCGCCGGTCGGACCCGACATCAGGTATTCGGTGATCGGGGCCTCGCCCAGCGTGGCCGTCCCGGCCAGAGCGGCTTGCAGTTTGCGGCCATCGGCATGACCGGGCCAGTCGGTGCCCGGATCGACCGGATCGGGGGCGAAAAAGCGCGCCAGATACAGCGGCCCGCCCGCCTTGGGACCAGTGCCCGACAGGCCCTCGCCGCCAAAGGGCTGGCTGCCGACGACGGCGCCGATCTGGTTGCGGTTGACGTAGATATTGCCGGCATGGATCGCCTCGGACACCTCTTGCACGCGCGAATCGATGCGCGTGTGCAGCCCAAAGGTCAGCCCGTAGCCGCGCGCATTGATGCCCTGAACCACCCGGTCCAGCTGATCGGCGCGGAAGGTCGCGACATGCAGGACGGGGCCGAACACCTCGCGGTCCAGATCGTCGATGCCGTTCACTTTCATGAGCAGCGGCGCGATGAAATGGCCCTGCCGGGGTGCCCAGACACGATGCAGGACGCGGGCGGCATTGGCCTCGGCATAGACGTCGATGCCCTGGCGGGCCTCATCGTCTATGACGGGGCCGACATCGGTCGACAGGTTCCAGGGGTCGCCCACGCGCAGCTCGTCCATCGCGCCCTTGATCATGGCGATCACATGGGGGGCAATGTCTTCCTGAACGTATAGGCAGCGCAGCGCCGAACAGCGCTGTCCGGCCGAACGGAAGCTTGAAGCGACGATATCGCGCACCGCCTGTTCGGGCAGCGCGGTCGAATCGACGATCATCGCATTCAGCCCGCCGGTTTCGGCGATCAGCGGCGTGCCGGGCGCCATATTCGCGGCCATGGCGCGGGCGATGATCTGCGCGGTTTCGGTCGAGCCGGTAAAGACGACGCCATTGATGCGCGCATCCGAAGTCAGCGCCGCGCCAACCGTGCCGCCCTGTCCGGGCAGGAGTTGCAGCGCCGCGCGCGGCACGCCCGCCTCATGCAGCAGACGCACGGCAATCGCCGCGATCAGCGGCGTCTGTTCGGCGGGTTTCGCCAGTACCGCGTTCCCCGCCATCAGTGCCGCCGCGATCTGGCCGGTGAAGATGGCCAGCGGAAAGTTCCACGGGCTGATCGCGGTGACGATGCCGCGCGGCGCGCGGCTCGAATGCTCGCCCTCGGCGGCGTAATAGCGCAGGAAATCCACCGCCTCGCGCAGTTCCCCCACGCAATCGGGCAGGATCTTTCCGGCCTCGCGCGCCAGCGCGGCAAAGATCGGGCCGTAATTTTCCTCGTAAAGATCGGCGGCGCGGCGCAGGACGGCGGCGCGTTCGGCCGCCGGGGCGTCCCAGATGCGCGCATCCCCGATGGCGCGGGCGACGGTCGCGGCATCGGCCTCGGTCACATGGGCGACGGTCTCGCCGGTGGCAGGGTTCACCACCGCCACGCGGGTGCCGGCGGGTTCGGACACGGTCAGGGGCGCGGCATCCGGGACGGTGCAATCGCGCGCCGCATCGATGCGGGCCAAAGTGCCCTCATCGCTGAGGTCGAAGCCTTCGGAATTGGTGCGGCCGGCGCCAAAGATCGCGGCGGGCGCGACCAGGCTGGCCGGGGCATGCGCCGTGGCCAAAGCTTCGAACGGATCGCGGGCGACCGCCTCGGCGGACACCGTTTCATCGACGATCTGATGCACAAAGGACGAGTTCGCGCCGTTTTCCAGAAGCCGGCGCACCAGATAGGCCAGAAGATCGCGATGCGCGCCGACCGGGGCATAGATGCGGCAGCAGCCATTGCTGTCGCGCAGCACGATGTCATGCAGACGCTCGCCCATGCCATGCAGGCGCTGGAACTCGAAACGCGTATCGCCGACCATTTCCAGAACCGCCGCGACGGTCTGGGCGTTATGGGTGGCGAATTGCGGATAGATGCGGTCCGAATAGCCGATCAGCTTGCGGGCATTGGCGATATAGCTGACATCGGTCGCGACCTTGCTGGTGAACAGCGGAAAGCCCGGCATGCCCTCGACCTGGGCGCGCTTGATCTCGGTGTCCCAATAGGCGCCCTTGACCAGACGCACCATGATCTTGCGGTCCAGCCGCGTGGCCAGCGCGTAAAGCCAGTCGATCACCTGACCGGCGCGCTTGCCATAGGCCTGAACCACGACGCCGAACCCGTCCCATCCGGCAAGCGAAGGGTCCGACAGCACGGCCTCGATCACCTTCATCGAAATGACCAGCCGGTCCTGTTCCTCGGCGTCGATATTCATGCCCATGCCTGCGGCCTTGGCCTGCCGCGCAAGCGACAGCACCACCGGCACCAGCTCGGCCAGAACGCGCTTTTCCTGCGCGACCTCATAGCGCGGATGCAGCGCCGAGAGCTTGATCGAGATGCCCGGATTCATTTCGACCGAGCCCTTGTCACAGGCCTGCGCGATCGCGGCGATGGCGTCGGAATAATCGCGGGCATAGCGCGCGGCATCGGCGCCGGTCATCGCCGCCTCGCCCAGCATGTCATAGCTATAGGTAAAGCCCTGGGCCTCGCGGGTTTTGGCGCGATCCAGCGCCTTTTGAATGGTTTCGCCAAGAACGAACTGACGGCCCATTTCCTTCATCGCCCGGCCGACCGCGGTGCGGATCACCGGCTCGCCCAGCCGGCGGATGGCGCCGCGCAGGGTGCCGGCGATGCCGCCCTGATCGTCGTCCAGAACCTTGCCCGTCAGCATGAGCGCCCAGGTCGAGGCATTGACCAGCGAGGACGAGGCCTCGCCCAGATGCCTGCCCCAGTCCGAGGGCGCGATCTTGTCCTCGATCAGCGCATCCATCGTGCCCCGGTCGGGCACGCGCAGCATCGCCTCGGCCAGACACATCAGCGCGACGCCCTCACGCGTGGACAGGCCGTATTCCGACAGGAAATGCTCCATCAGCGTGGGCTTGGCCTCGGCCCGGATGCGGCGCACCAGCTCGGCGGCGCGGGCGGTGATCGCGGCACGCGCGCCGGGGCTCAGCGCGGCCTCGGCGACAAGGCGATCCAAAAGCGCGGATTCAGACTGAAACTTGGCATCCGCGTCAAAGGCGGTCAGGGCGATTGCGGGCATGGGAATCTCCTCGGGTGTGGCGATCCTCATATCGGGAAGGTCGTGGACCATGTGACCATTATATGCCAAAACGCTAGCTGATCGTAACAAAATATGCAGGATATTCAGACCATGGACGAGGCGCTGGACAATACCAATCGCAAGATCCTGCATGAGTTGGTGACCAATGCCCGGATTCCGACCACGGAACTGGCGCGCAAGGTGGGGCTGTCAAAGACCCCGGTCGCGCTGCGCATCCGCCAGATGGAGGAAATGGGCCTGATCACCGGCTATCGCGCGATCCTGTCGCCGCTGAAGCTGGGCCTGACCCATGTCACCTATGTCGAGGCGCGGCTTTCGGATACGCGGCAAAAGGCGCTGGAACAGTTCAACGCCGCCGTCCGCGCCATCCCCGAGGTCGAGGAATGCTATATGATCGCGGGCGGATTCGACTATCTGCTCAAGGTGCGGTCGCGCGACATGACCGATTACCGGCGCATCATGGCCGAAAGCATCTCGGCCCTGCCCCATATCCACGCGACCACCAGCTATGTCGCGATGGAGGCCGTGGTCGAACAGAACTGGACCGCGATCTAGCCGCAAACCGTTAACCGGATCGTCCCGCCAAGGCACCGTCCGGCGCCGGACAGGTCCTGCCCACGTCTCGCATCTATCCTTTTAGCAGATCGGCCTTTACGACGTTGTCATTCCGCGACGTCCGGTTAACCTATTTGTATCACAACGATTTTTCACAATTAACACGAGTGTTTACCATGCCCGTTTCAACCTGCGGCGGGGATGTCGCCGCCTCTCACATGGCGCTGGTTGCCCATGAAGATGACGACATTCTTTTCATGAATCACGATATCGCGGCCGCCATCGCCAATGGCGAGGCGATGACGACGGTCTTTGTCACGGCGGGCGATGCCGGGCGCGACCAAAGCTATTGGGCCGCGCGCGAAGATGGCGCGCGCGCCGCCTACAGCGTCTATGCAGGCTCTACAGACTGGGTTCATGAAACGGTCGAGCTGAGCCATGGCGAAGAGCAGTTCAGCATCGCCACCAGCTATCTGGCCGACCGGCCCGAAATCCGGCTCTATTTCCTGCGCCTGCCCGACGGGTTCCGGGGCGGCGACGGGTCCGGCCGCAACGGCTATGAAAGCCTGCTCAAGCTCTGGAATGGCAGCATCGACGAAGCCCATAGCGTCGATGGCGCGAACAGCTATACCCGCGCCGAGCTGGCCGACACGCTGTTGATGCTGATGGAGCGGCATCAGCCCTCGCATGTCATGGTTCAGGATCATGTAAGTATCCTCGCCCCCAGCGAGCACAGCGACCATTTCAACGCCTCGCTTTTCGCGACGCTGGCGCAACAAGGCTATACCGCCGAGCATGATTTCGAAGCCTATGTCGGCTATGGCTCGCGGCAATTGCCGGTGAACCTGCTCGATCCCGGATTGCTGCGCCTCTATTTCGACGCGTTTGAGGCCTATGGCGCCCACGATCCGGCGGTCCAGACCGGCACCCATCCCGATGGCAGCCCGATCTTTGGCAACAGCTATTACGACTGGATGCAGCGCGAATATCACGTCGACGACGTCATGGATATCTGGAGCCTGGATTTCGACCTCAACAGCAGCTGGCGCACCGAACGGCATGAACGCCTTTTGGCCGACAGCGATGGCGACGGGCGGGCCGATATCCTGGGCTTTGGGCAACGCAGCGTGCTGGTCGCCGCGGCCGAAGAGATCCGTTTCGGCCGCGCCGAAATCTGGACGGCGGAATTCACCGCCGCCGCCGGCTGGCGAGAGGGCCGCCATTTCCGTACCGCCGGCGATGTCGATGGCGACGGTCGCGACGATATCGTGGCTTTTGGCAATGACGGCATCACGGTGGCGCTGTCGAACGGTTCGGGCTTTGACGCCGGCAGCCTGTGGCTTGGCGATTTCGGTTATGTCGCCGGCGGCTGGCGCAGCGGGCGCCATGTGCGCGAGGTCGCCGACGTCAATGGCGATGGCCGCGACGATGTGATCGGCTTTGGCGAACGCGGGGTGCTGGTCAGCCTGTCCAATGGCGCGAGCTTCGATCCGGCCAGCCTGTGGCTGAGCGGCTTTAGCCAAAGCAGCGGCTGGCGCGTCGACCGCCACAGCCGCAGCCTTGGCGATATCGACGGCGACGGACGCGCCGATCTGGTCGGCTTTGGCGATTACGGCACCCGGATCGCGCTGTCGAATGGCAACGGCTTTGTCGCCGGCAGCGGCTGGAGCGGCGATTTCGGCAGCGTCGATGACGGCTGGAGCAATGAGCGCCATATCCGCACCGTCGCCGATGTGAATGGCGACGGGCGCGACGATCTGGTCGGGTTTGGCGAGGACGGCGTCTATGTCGCGCTTTCGGCATGGTGGGGATTCGAGGCCGCCGAACTCTGGTCCACGGATTTCGGCTATGACGATGGCTGGCGCAACAACCTGCACGAACGCCAGCTGGCCGATATCAACGGCGACGGCATGGCCGACATCGTGGGCTTTGGCGATTACGGCGTCATCGTCGCGCTGTCGGATGGCGACAGCTTCGAGGGGCCCGGCTACCCGGACGAATTCCTGTTCTAGGGCGCATCGGCCTATGGCATCGCGGCGATCCCGGCGATAAAGCGGCGCCAAGGGGGCCGCATGGATCTTAAATGGCTTGAGGATTTCCTGGTTCTGGCCGAGACGCACAGCTTTTCGCGCTCGGCCGAACTGCGGGGCGTGACCCAAAGCGCCTTTTCGCGCCGCATCCGCGCGCTTGAGGAATGGCTGGGCACGGATCTTTTGTCGCGCGACAGCTATCCGGTCACGCTGACCCCCGAGGGGATCTTGCTGCGCGAAACCGCCGAAGAGGTCGTGCGCATGATCCATGCCCGCCGCGCAGAATTCCGCGACCATGCCCGCAATCGCGGCGGCGAGATTTCCTTTCTGGCGCTGCACAGCCTGACCGTGACCTTTCTGCCCGGCTGGCTGATGCGGCTCAAGGCGGTCGCCGGCCAGATGACCAGCCGCGTCAAGCCCGAGAATTTCGACCGCTGCATCGCCTCGCTGACCGAAGGGGGCTATGACTTTTTCCTGACCTATGCCCATCCCCAGGTGAATATCCCCCTTGATCCGGCGGCCTATCCCTATCGGACCGTGGGTCAGGACGCGCTGGTCGCCGTCGCCCGCCCCGGCTGGCCGGCCGAATGGCAAAGCGATGGCATGCCGATGCTGACCTATTCGCGGGGCTCGTTTCTGAACGCCATGGCACGCATCGCACTGGCCCAGCCCGGCGCCCCCCGCGTCTATGTCGCCCATACCGACGAGGCCTCGATGGCCGAGGCGATGAAAAGCATGGCGGTGGCGGGGCATGGGCTGGTCTGGCTGCCGCGCCGCATGGCCGAGGCCGAGATCCTCTCGGGCCGGCTTGAGGTGGTGGCCCCCGAATTGCCGATGGAGATCCGGCTTTATCGCAACCCGGCACGCGGGCGCGGCCTGGCGGGCCGGGTCTGGAACGCCGCCACCACCCTGCCCCAGGGTTATGCGGATTCGGAATAACCCAGCGCGACTTGGCATTGGAGCCATCGCCGGATCGCGCCTAAAGATTGCGCTGCGAACCCGTAAGACTGGCCGCCCCGATCGACCGAACCCGTAACCTGCGCAATGCAGCCCCGCCCGATGGCAGGGGCCCGCCCGCGCGCATCCCAAGTGCAGACGATGACGACGAACACGCGCCTGGAACATGACCTGCTTGGCGGCCGCGCGGTCCCCGCCGATGCCTATTGGGGCATTCACACGCTGCGCGCGGTCGAGAATTTCCCGATCTCGGGCCGTCCGGTCGGCGAAATCCCCGAACTTGTCCGCGCGCTGGCCGCGATCAAACAGGCGGCGGCGCTGGCCAATACCGATCTGGACCTGCTGCCGCTCGACAGCCGCGATGCGATCATCGCCGCCTGCGAGGAAATCCGCGCCGGCGCGCTGCATGATCAGTTCATCGTCGACCAGATCCAGGGCGGCGCCGGAACCTCGACCAACATGAACGCCAATGAGGTGATCGCCAATCGCGCGCTTGAGCTTCTGGGGCATGCCAGGGGCGATTACCGGCATCTGCATCCGAACGAACATGTAAACATGAGCCAGTCGACCAATGACGTCTATCCGACCGCGCTGCGGCTGGCGACATGGCGCGGGTTGCAGCAGCTGATCGCGGCGCTCGCGGCGCTGCGGCTGGCATTCGCGGCCAAGGCCGGAGAGTTCGGCAGCATCCTGAAAATGGGGCGCACGCAGCTGCAAGAGGCGGTGCCGATGACGCTGGGCCAGGAATTCAACGCCTTCGCCATCACCATCGGCGAGGATGAGGCCCGGCTGGCCGAGGCTGCACAGCTGATGTGCGAAATCAATCTGGGCGCCACCGCCATCGGCACCGGCATCACCGCCCATCCCGATTATGCCGAACGCGTCCGCGCCCGGCTGGCCGAGATCACCACCATCCCCGTGGTCACCGCCTTCGATCTGGTCGAGGCAACACAGGACACGGGCGCCTTTGTCCAGGTTTCGGGCGTGCTCAAGCGCGTCGCGGTCAAGCTTTCGAAAATCTGCAACGACCTGCGGCTGTTATCATCGGGGCCGCGCGCGGGGTTCAATGAAATCAATCTGCCCGCGCGTCAGGCCGGTTCGTCCATCATGCCCGGCAAGGTCAACCCGGTCATCCCCGAAGTGGTCAATCAGGTCGCCTTCGAGGTGATCGGCAATGACGTCACCATCTCGATGGCGGCCGAGGGCGGGCAGCTACAGCTGAATGCCTTTGAGCCGGTGATCGCCTATAGCGCCTTTCGCTCGATCAGCCATCTGATCGCCGCCTGCGACACGCTGCGGATGAATTGCGTTCAGGGCATCACCGCCAATCACGATGTGCTGCGCGAAACCGTGCGCAATTCGATCGGCATCGTCACCGCGCTGAACCCCTATATCGGCTATGCGGCGGCGACCGAGGTTGCGACCGAGGCGCATCTGACCGGGCGCGGGGTCTATGATCTGGTGCTGGAAAAGGGATTGCTGCCCAAGGATCGGCTGGATGCGATCCTGCGGCCCGAAAACCTGACCCGACCGCAGCCCTTTGTCGCCTGATCGGGTTCTGAACTCTGCCGGCGGCCCGCCTAACCCGGATCGCTGGCGATTTCGTCCAGCAGAAAGGCACGGAATTTGCGGATCGCAGGGCGGTTCCGGCGCCCCGGCGGATAAACCAGCCAATAGCTGCGCCCGTTCTTGGCCGCCAGGGGAAAGGGCTGGATCAGGCTGCCGGTCGCCAGCTCGAACCGGAAAAAGCGGGGCGTCAACAGCGCCACACCGTAACCGGCCAGCGCGGCGCGCGCCTCATGCAGGTCGGTGGCCAGCGTCAGGCCGGGCTTGGGCGGGGTTTCCCAGAAATCCACGCCCGCTTCGCGCATCCAGACCGCCCAGTTGCGATCCGCCCGATCCAGCAGCGGCAGCTTCAGCAGGTCCGCCGGCTCGCGGATGTCATGCTTCGCGGCCAGTGTCGGGGACAGCATCGGCGAATAATCCATTTCCATCAGATGCTGCGCCGTCAGACCCGGCCAGTTGCCGTAACCGCCGCGAATGGCCACGCTGACATCTTCGCGCGCGAAATCGACGATGGTATCGCTGGTTTCCAGCCGCACCGCCAGATCGGGGTTGTTCATCTGAAACTTGCCAAGCCGGGGCGACAGCCAGGTTCCCGCAAAGGTCGGCATGGTCGAAATCGACAGGGTCGAAACCAGATCGGTCGTCGGTTCTGCATAGGCTTCGCGCAGAATTTCAAAAGCATCGATGGTCGGGCGTGCGAACAGCGCACCCGTTTCGGTCAGCACCACCTCGCGCGGCTTGCGCAGAAACAGTGGCGCGCCCATGCGGTCCTCAAGCAGGCGGATCTGATAGCTGACGGCCGCCTGGGTCATCCCAAGCTCCTCGGCGGCGCGGGTGAAATTCAGATGGCGGGCAACGGCCTCAAATGCCCGCAAGGCTGCCAAAGGAGGGATTGCCATAAACTGCCCTTATCGTCCCGTGCTGAGCCTTTGTTGGCAAGAGCTTTGGAAAACCAGCATCCTGTGAACATGGACTAAAAGCAAGCGCCGAATAAGGAACCGATCATGTCGCACGATGTTGCAAATACCTTTCGCCTCGGCCTTTTCGGGCGCATCGCCCAGACACTTGGCTTGCGCCAGAACGATAAGCAGCCCCTATCGAGCCGCTATGACCGGATGCAGGCGCTGGATGACCGCGAGACCCGCCGCGCCATCGCCAATCTGCCGCCTCATCTGTTGCGCGACATCGGGGTGCTGGGCGGCCGCCGGGTAGACAGCCGCCACCCCACCCCCGAAGGCGAGGCGCTGCGCCGCCATCTGTGGTAGCCCGCCTGCCGCCGCCCGCCGCAGCAAATCGCCACGATCCCGGGCCGCCCAAGGGCGGCCCGTTTGCCCGTCGCGCCTGCCCGTCGCACCTGCCCGTCGCGCCTGCCCGTCGCACCTGCCCGTCGCGCCTGCCCGTCGCACCTGCCCGTCGCACCTGCTCGTCACGCCTGCCTGTCGCGTGCCTAGCGCAGCCCTTCGCAAAAACCCTTGATCCGGGCACAGGCATCCATCAGCACCGCATCCGATGTGGCATAGGAAACCCGGAAATGCGGGCTAAGCCCAAAGGCCGCGCCAAAGACCACGGCAACGCCGGTTTCATCCAGCAACGCGGTGGCAAAGGCCTCGTCATCGGCGATTTTCGTGCCCCCGGCCGAGGTCTTGCCGATCAGCGCGTGGATCGAGGGATAGACATAGAACGCCCCTTCGGGCACCGGGCAGACGATGCCGGGACAATCGTTCAGCGCATTGACCACCAGATCGCGGCGGCGCTGAAAGATGGCGCGGCTGGTTTCGATATAGTCCTGCGGCCCGGTCAGCGCGGCCAGCGCGGCATATTGGCTGATCGAACAGGGGTTCGAGGTGGATTGCGATTGCAGCTTGGCCATGGCGCGGATCAGCAACTCGGGGCCGGCGCCATAGCCGATGCGCCAGCCGGTCATGGCATAGGATTTCGACACGCCATTCATGGTCAGCACCCGCTCTTTCAGGCCGGGTTCGATCTGTGCCGGGGTGACGAACCGGAAATCGTCAAAGACCAGATGTTCATAGATATCGTCGCTGAGCACCCAGACATGGGGATGGCGCATCAGCACATCGGTCAACGCCCGCATATGCGCCGCGCCATAACCCGCCCCCGACGGGTTCGAGGGCGAATTCAGGATCACCCATTTCGTGCGCGGCGTGATCACCGCCTCAAGCTGGTCGGCGCTGATGCGATAGCCGTTTTCCATTACCGCCGGCACGATCACCGGCATCCCCCCCGCCAACAGCACCATATCAGGATAGCTGACCCAATAGGGTGCGGGGATGATCACCTCATCGCCCGGATTCAGCGTCGCCATCAGCGCGTTATAAAGGATCTGCTTGCCGCCGGTGCCGATGCTGATCTGTGCAGGACTATAGTTCAGCCCGTTCTCGCGCGCGAACTTGTCGCAGACCGCCTGCTTGAGCTGCGGCGTGCCGTCCACGGCAGTATAGCGCGTAAACCCTTGATCAATCGCCGATTTCGCCGCCTCACGGATATGTTCCGGGGTGTCGAAATCGGGCTCGCCGGCGGAAAGCGCGATGATATCGCGTCCCTCGGCCTTCAATTCCTGGGCGCGGCCGGTGATCGCAATCGTGGGTGAGGGTTTGACGCGGGCAAGCGTCTGCGACAAAAAGCTCATCGAATTCATCCTGTCCGTGGGATGCCGGACCATAGGCATACCCGCCATGAACAGGCAAGCCGGAGAACAGCGTGGACCACGATCAAGCAAGGCTCAAACGACTGCGAATGCGCAGCTGGCGTCGCGGCATGAAAGAGATGGACCTGATTCTGGGCCCGTTTTCGGATAGCGAGCTGGAAACGCTGAATCCGCAGGACATGGATCTTTACGAGATCCTGCTGAACGAAAACGATCAGGACCTTTATCCCTGGATCACCGCCCGGCTCGGCGATGCCCGCCCCGGACCCCAGGAATTGCTGCCTCTTCTGGACCGGATCGCGGCCTTCGCCCGGGCGCGGCTGGCAAAATAGATGTAATTTTAGAGAAAAGCGTCAGGATTAACCTAAGCTTGGCAAATATGAGGCATGATGACGGAAATGAACCATCAGACGGAAGCCGCAAATGCCTCAGCGCAGCCCTGCTCAATCGGTGCCCGCCCTGCGCCCCTTGCCGCGCAACAACCGCACCGAATCCTATCTTGAAAGCCTGCAGATCCTTGAACGGCTGCATCGGCTGATGCTGGATCTGGTCAAGGATGAATTCGAACGGCTGGGCCGTTCCGATCTGACCCCGGTGCAGGCGATGCTGATCTATAATCTGGGCACGGCCGAGGTGACGGCGGGCGAATTGCGCTCACGCGGGATGTATCAGGGGTCGAACGTCTCATACAACCTCAAGAAGCTGGTCGAACTGGGTTATGTCCACCACGAACGCTGCGACATGGATCGCCGCTCGGTTCGTGTGCGTCTGACCCAACAGGGACAAGAGGTGCGCGATTGCGTGGCCGAACTGTTCTGCCGCCATGCCGAGGGGTTGGAGCTGTCGGGCGTGCTGGACGACCCGCCGGTCGAGGCGGTGAACCTGCAATGGCGACGGGTCGAACGCTTCTGGGCCGAACAGATCCGCTATATCTATTGATCGGGCATCCGCCCCAAGGCATCGCCCTGGTCGGCCCCTGCATTCACCCCCGCCAAACCTCGCGGTCAAGGCTGGCGAGTTTCGCGATCCCGCGCCGCCGCCCGATACAGGGCAACCGAAAACGGGATGCGGATCTCAGTGCGCCATGATTACAACGCTGATGGCGCGCGCTCACTGACGCGCGCCTAGGCTGCGATTACCAGTGGCCGGTATTTTCCATGCTCGCCCAAGGTTCCTGCGGGGGCAGATGCTCACCCTCTTGCAGGATCTCGATCGATACATTGTCGGGGCTGCGCACAAAAGCCATGTGACCGTCGCGCGGCGGCCGGTTGATGGTCACGCCAGCGTCCATCAGCTTCTGACACATGTCGTAGATATTGCCGACGCGATAGGCCAGATGGCCGAAATGACGGCTGTCCGAGGGCAGCCCCTCATCCCCATCCCAATTGAAGGTCAGCTCGACCGGGCATTCATGCTGGTCGGGCGGGGCCATGAAAACCAATGTAAAGCGCCCCTTGTCATTGTCGATGCGCCGGATCTCTTCCAGCCCCAACAGGCGAAAGAACGTCATCGTCGCCTCAAGATCCTTCACCCGGATCATGGTATGCAAATAGCGGATTTTCATTGTCATCCTTTCCGTTGCCGGGCCAAGATTGGCATTGCTGATCCTGCGCTGCAATATGCCGGTGCAGGAAGGGACCTGATGCACACAGCAGGTTGATTGAAGCGCGCGCTAATGCCACAAGATATGCCAATCGAACCCAAGGATTCCGCCATGCCGCTTACCCCCGAACAACAGGCCGAGATCGACGAGCAGCGCGCTCAGCCGCGCCCCACCCTGCGCGCCGTGTCCGAGGGAATGGAAAAGCACCTCTACCTTCCGCATCAGGTTCTGGACCATGGATTGGTGCGCGTCGTCGATTACATGGGCGACGATTCCGCGATCACGCAGGCCGCGCGGGTCAGCTATGGGCGCGGCACGAAATCCGTCAGCACGGATGAGGGGCTGATCCGTTACCTGATGCGGCACTGGCATTCGACCCCCTTCGAAATGTGCGAGGTCAAGTTTCACGTCAAGCTTCCGGTCTTTGTCGCCCGGCAATGGATCCGGCACCGCACCGCCAATGTGAACGAATATTCGGCGCGCTATTCCATCCTCGACCGCGAGTTCTATATCCCCGCCCCCGAACATCTTTCGGCGCAATCCTCGGTCAACCGCCAGGGACGCGGCGAATTGCTTGAGGGCGAAGAGGCCGCCCGCGTTCTGGACATGCTGCGCGATGATGCGATGCGCAGCTATGACCACTACGAATCCATGCTGAGCCAAGAGGGACAGAAAGGTTTGGCCCGCGAGCTCGCGCGGATGAACCTGCCGGCCAATGTCTATACGCAATGGTATTGGAAGGTCGATCTGCACAATCTGTTCCACTTTCTGCGGCTGCGTGCCGATGCCCATGCGCAATATGAGATCCGCACCTATGCCGATACGATGTGCGGGATCGTTCGTGACTGGGTGCCGTTTGCCTATGCAGCCTTTGAGGATTATCGCCTTGGGGGCACGCAGCTGTCGGCCAAAGGCATCGCCGCGCTGAAACGGCGCCTCGCCGGCGAGACGGTGACGCAGGAAAACAGCGGCATGAGCATCGGTGAATGGCGGGAATTCGAGGCTGTCTGGTCCTAGCGCTGCTTCGAGCCGTACCCTTTCGACTGCGCGTTTTCAGGCGAAAACTCTCCGCGGTGACGATTGACGCCGCCGCAGAACTGAAAAGCGCGTGGCCGCATCACAGCATCCAGATATAAAGATGGTCTTGCAGCGGATCATCGCCAGCGATCCGTAGGACCGATCCGGCGCAAGAGTTACATCAATATAAGATGATCCGCCCCAAACCTCGGCAGAGTCAACAAGGCGGCGCCTATTTGCGCGGCAGGCTGAACAAACGGGATCACGGACACCAGACGAGCGGCGCATCACGCACCGCTCGCAATCACTGGCAACTCTCAGCTCGCGGCAGCGGGCTCTTTCTTGGCGTCCACATGAATGATCAGCGGTTTGGCCGAAGGGTTATCGACCGCCTCGTCATTCACGACCACTTCCTGAACGCTGTCCATCCCCGGCAGATCGAACATGGTATCCAGAAGGATATCCTCCATGATCGAACGCAGGCCCCGCGCGCCGGTCTTGCGTTTGATAGCACGTTTGGCGATGGCGACCAGCGCATCTTCGGTAAAGGTCAGCTTCACATCTTCCAGATCGAACAGCCGCTGGTACTGTTTGACCAGCGCGTTCTTGGGCTGGGTCAGAATGGTGATCAGCGCGTCTTCATCCAGATCGCCCAAAGTCGCGATGACCGGCAAACGGCCAACAAATTCGGGGATCAGGCCGAATTTCAGCAGATCTTCGGGCTCAAGCTGCTTGAACAGCTCGCCCACGCCCTTGTCGTCGTTTTCCTTGACCGAAGCGCCAAAGCCCATCGCCGTGCCCTTGTTGCGCTGTGCGATGATCCGGTCCAGACCCGCAAAGGCGCCGCCGCAGATGAACAGGATATTGGTGGTGTCGACTTGCAGGAACTCTTGCTGTGGATGCTTGCGCCCACCTTGGGGCGGGACACTGGCGACCGTGCCCTCCATGATCTTGAGAAGCGCCTGCTGCACCCCCTCGCCCGACACGTCGCGGGTGATCGAGGGGTTGTCGGATTTGCGCGTGATCTTGTCGACCTCGTCGATATAGACGATGCCGCGCTGCGCGCGCTCGACATTGTATTCGCTCGCCTGCAACAGCTTGAGGATGATGTTTTCGACATCCTCGCCGACATAGCCGGCCTCGGTCAGCGTGGTGGCATCGGCCATGGTGAAGGGCACATCAAGAATGCGCGCCAGCGTCTGCGCCAGAAGCGTCTTGCCGCAGCCCGTCGGGCCGATCAGCAGGATATTCGACTTGGCCAGTTCGATGTCGGATTTCGAGCTGTGGTTCAGGCGCTTATAGTGGTTGTGCACCGCGACCGACAGCACCCGCTTGGCATGTTCCTGGCCGATGACGTAATCGTCCAGCACATTGCAGATTTCGCGCGGACTGGGCACGCCATCGCCGGATTTCAGCGCAGACGTCTTGGTTTCCTCGCGGATGATGTCCATGCAAAGCTCGACGCATTCATCGCAGATGAACACGGTCGGTCCGGCGATCAGCTTGCGCACCTCATGCTGGCTCTTGCCGCAAAAGCTGCAATAGAGCGTATTCTTGCTGTCGCCGCCGGTCGGATTGGCCATTACTTCACATCCTCGCCTTACCCAAGAAGCCCGGCGCAACTGCCGGACCTCTGCACTTTACGGTACAGGACCCTGTCGCGCGCGCCGCGCTTGCGGTCCATGTTACGGGCGCCACTTGCCCGTCACAATCCCCAAAAAACCTTGCCGCCAGCGGCAAAGCCCGGATTATTTCTCGGGCTCGGCCTTGCCGCGCGCTTCGAGGATTTCGTCGATCAGGCCCCATTCCTTGGCCTCGGCGGGCGACATGAAACGGTCGCGTTCAAGCGCCTGCTCGACCTCTTCGAGGGTGCGGCCGGTATGCTTGACGTAAATCTCGTTCAGGCGCCGCTTCAGCTTTTCGGTTTCGCGCGCATGGATCAGGATATCCGTCGCCTGCCCCTGGAACCCGCCCGAAGGCTGATGCACCATCACCCGCGAATTGGGCAAGGAATAGCGCATGCCCGGCTGGCCGGCGCAAAGCAGCAAGGATCCCATCGAGGCCGCCTGCCCCACCACCAGCGTCGAGACGCGCGGCTTGATATATTGCATCGTGTCATAAATCGACAGGCCCGCGGTCACCACGCCGCCAGGACTATTGATATACATACTGATATCCTTGGTCGGGTTCTCGGCCTCAAGGAACAGCAGCTGCGCCGAAATCAGCGTGGCCATGCCGTCATGCACCGGCCCCGCCAGAAAGATGATCCGCTCCTTGAGCAGACGCGAGAAGATGTCATAGGCGCGCTCGCCACGGCTGGTCTGTTCGACGACCATCGGGACGAGGGTGTTCATGTAGAATTCTGCCGGATCGTGCATGTGTTTTCCTGCTTATTGTCCCTGCCTCGCAGCCCCCGCCGCGAATCGCCCCCGGATCACATCCGAATGGGCAGTTCCTAAACGCCAAAGGTTGAGAGAGTCTTAGTAACGCCGGGCCGCAAGAACAAGAGAGTGATAAAAATTGCCCCTTTCCGGCCGAGCGGATAATCTGCCCCCAACGACGGAGAATTCCATGATCTTGATCGTCGGCCTGGGCAATCCGGGCCAGAAATACGAAAAAAACCGGCATAACGTGGGGTTTATGGCCGTGGACCGGATCGCTGCCGATCACGGTTTCGGACCGTGGCGCGCCCGTTTTCAGGGCGATGCCGCCGAGGGGCGGCTGGGTGATTTGCGCATCACGCTGTTGCGGCCCGGGACATTCATGAACCTTTCGGGACAATCGGTGGGCGAGGCGATGCGCTATCTGAAGCTGTCCCCCGATGCGGTGATCGTGCTTCATGACGAGCTGGATCTTGCGCCGGGCAAGGTGCGGCTCAAGACCGGGGGCGGGCATGCGGGCCATAACGGGTTGCGTTCGATCCATCAGCATATCGGCGAGGATTATCGCCGCCTGCGCATCGGCATCGGCCATCCCGGCCATAAGGATCGCGTCGCGGGCTATGTGCTGTCGGATTTCGCCAAGGCCGAAGAGGCCGGGCTGGACGACCTGCTGCGCGGCATTTCGGACGGGGCGGCGGCACTTGCGGCGGAGGCGGATGCGCCTTTCATGAATGCGGTCGCGGCGCGCACGGCACCGGCGCGCAACAGCGGCACCGGCGGCCCCCGCCCCCCGGCATCCAAGCCCGCCACAGAGGCGTCAAAGCCGGCGAATACCGGCCCGGCGGCCACGACCGAGGCACCGGCCACCCCGGCGCCGGAAAGCTTTGCCGACCGGCTGCGCGCCCTGGGCGAGAAATTCCGATGAGCAGCTGGCAGGACGCATTCGCCCAGCAGACCCGCGCCTGTCGCGCGCTGGGATCGGTGCTGACCGCGCGCGTCTGCGATGCGCTGGCCCGCATCATCGCATCCGATACCGGCCCGGTCGGGCAGCGGGTGAAATCATGGCCCGGCGACGCCGGCCCCGGCGCCGATTCGGTGCCGCTGCGGCTCTGCGGTGCGCTGCATGCGCTGACCATGACGAATCGCGCGCCCGCGCTGACGGCGGCTTATGCGATGGCCGGCGGGGTGCAGCTTGATCTGGAAATTCGCTCGGCAATTCAAAACAATGCGCCGCATTTTCTAGAATGGCTCGAATATGCGCCGCAAACCAATGAGGTCGGCCGCTCGGGTCCGCTGATCGCGGTCGCATGGTTTCTGGGCGCAAGATGTCCGGGGGTCCGGTTCGACCTGCTTGAGCTGGGCGGAAGTGCCGGACTTAACCTGAACTTTCCTCATTACAGCCTTGCAAATGAAATGGGTTTTCAACCCAGCCTTGCCGAGGGCGAGCTGTCGGAAGTGCGGCTCGCGCCACTTTGGCGGGGCACCCCGCCAGAGCCCGCGCCACTGACGTTCGGGACGGCGCGGGGTGTCGATCTGAACCCACTGGACCCGGCGCGGGACGGGTTTCGCCTGATGGCTTATACTTGGCCGGATCAGCGCGACCGGCTGGGTCGGCTGCGCGCGGCGCTGGCCGTGGCGGGTGCCCATCCCCCGGTGATGGAACGCGACGATGCCGGCGCATGGCTGGCCGCCCGGCTGGCCGAACCCGTGCCGCATGGCCGGCTGGTCTATCACACCGTGGCCGCGCAATATTTCCCCGAAACCACCCGCGCCCGCATCGAGACCGCCCTGCAAGAGGCGGGCCGGCACGCCGGTCCCGACCGCCCGTTGGCACATTTCTCGATGGAGGGGGATGGCGGCGAAGGCGCGGCGCTGCGGTTGCGGCTGTGGTCCGGCGGCCCGCCAAGGACATGGCATCTTGGCCGCGCGGATTTCCATGGCCGCTGGATCGAGTGGCAAGCACAGGAGGAAAGCTGATGGATCCGGCGCTGAACGTTCTGGGCGGCAGGCTGGAACCCTGTTCGATGCGGCCCCTGACCGGGTTTTTCCGCGATGGCTGCTGCAATACCGGGGCCGAGGATCGTGGCCGTCACACCGTCTGCGTCATTGTCACGGCCGAGTTCCTGGCCCTGTCGAAATATCTCGGAAACGATCTCAGCACGCCGCGCCCGAAATTCAACTTTGCCGGATTGACGCCCGGGGATCGCTGGTGCCTTTGCGCCACGCGGTTCCTGCAAGCGGCGCAGGAATTCGCCGCCCCGCAGGTGGTGCTGGCCGCGACGCATGCCCGGTCGCTGGAAATCATTCCGATGGAATTGCTGCGCGCCCATGCCTGCGACGGCGACAAGAACGGGGATCGGGACGGAATCGGCTGATCCCCGCGCTCAGCGGCCGATCTGGGCCAGATAATGGCGCACCGCATCGACGACATGGCGAAAACGGTCGCCGCCCAGATGCTTGCCGCCATACCAGCGGGTCACGATGACGACATGATCGGTCAGCCCCGCGCGTTCCAGCATCTGCTGAATGATCTGCGCGGCCCCGCTTTCGCCATCGTCGTCGCGCACCCCCTCGCCCGACAGGATCGCCGCCCATGTGTTATGCGTGGCCTTGGCGAAACGCTTGTTTTGCCGAAGCTCGGCCAACAGCGCCGCGACCTCGGCCCGGGTCGCGGCCGGACCGCCCGAAACCGCATAGCGCGAACCGCGATCCGAGATGATCTTGTCAAAGACGGTCAGAGTCATGTCTTGCGCCGGACATAAAGCTCCAGCCGGTGGCGAACGATCTCATAGCCCATTTCGGCGGCGATCTCGGCCTGAAGACGTTCGATGCGGTCGCTGACGAACTCGCGCACCTCGCCGGTCTCGACGTCGATCATGTGGTCGTGATGGGTGCCGTCTGCGGGTTCGAATCGCGCGGGCTCCCCCTCGAATTCCAGCTTCAGGATGACGCCCTGCGCCTCAAGCGCGGAAAGCGTGCGATAGACCGTCGCCAACGAGACCGCCGCCCCCGCACGGGTCGCGCGGGCATGCAGCTGGGTCGCGTCCGGGTGATCGCCGGCCGCCGCCAGCACACGCAACAGCGCCGCCCGCTGGCGGGTGATGCGCACACCCGCACGGCGCAGGGCATCCTCAAAGGATTTGGCTCGCTGGTCGATTCCCATGCTTTTTCATGGCCCGCTTGGCGGAAAATGGCAACCGCGCCGATGCGCGCCCGGCCCGGAACGCAAGGGATATGCCGTCGCTAGACGGTGCGGCCGCCATCGACATCCAGAATGACCCCGGTCAGCATATCCGCCTCGTCCGAGGCCAGATACAGCGCCGCATTGGCGATGTCGCGCGGCCGCGACAGCCGGCCAAGCGGGATCGTGGCCAGAAAGCGGGCGCGGTTTTCGGGCGTGTCCTTGCAGCCCATGAAATGTTCCAAAAGCCCGGTTTCGCCCATCACCGGGGCGATGGCATTCACGCGGATCCCGTCGGGCGCCAATTCGACGGCAAGGCTGCGCGTCATCGTGTTCACCGCCCCTTTCGAGGAATTGTACCAGGTAAGGCCCGGTCGCGGCCGCGCGCCGGCGGTCGAGCTGACATTGATCATCACCCCATGCCCCTGCCGGCGCCAGACGGGGACCACGGCATGGCACATGTGAAAGATCGAGGTGACATTGACATCATAGATGCGGCGGAACGCGGCCTCGTCCGTGTTCAGAAGCGGGCCGTTGGGCGTCGTCCAGCCGGCATTGTTGACCACGATATCCAGCCCGCCGAACGCCGCCACCGTCTGCGAGACCGCCACGGCGATCTGTGCGCCATCAGTCACGTCGCAGGGAATGGCGATGGCGGCCGGACCGATCGCGGCGGCGACCCCGGCGGCGCCCTCGGCATTGATGTCCAGCACTGCGACCCGCGCGCCTTCGCGGGCGAATGTCTCGGCAATGCCGCGCCCGAACCCCGAGGCCGCCCCCGTCACCAATGCCGTCTTGCCTTGCAGTCGCATGGATCCCCCTATCCGTAACGGTGAATGATGGTTTTCAGGCGCGAGAATTCAGAAAGCGCCACAAAGCCCTTTTCGCGGCCATGCCCGGATTTGCGCACCCCGCCAAAAGGCAGCTCGATACCGCCGCCGGCGCCATAGCCGTTGATATAGACCTGTCCGCAGCGCATGGCGCGCGCCACCCGCGCCTGACGGTCGCCGTCCCGCGTCCAGATGCCCGCCGCAAGCCCGTATTCCGTGCCATTGGCGATGGCGATGGCTTCGGCCTCGGTGTCAAAGGGGATGGCGGCCAGCACCGGGCCGAACACCTCATCCTGCGCCAGCGGGCTTTGCGGATCGACGGGACCGAACAGCGCCGGCGCGATATAGAAGCCGCCCGCCGGCACATCCGGGGCCACGGTGCCGCGCGCAATCAGGGGCGCGGTCGTCGCGTCGATATAGGCCTGGACCCGGGCCATCTGTCGGGCGGAAATCAGCGGGCCCAGCACCGCATCCTCGCCCGAGGGGCGGGCCTCGACGGCGCGAAAGCGCGTGGCCAGCATGCCGGTCAGCCGGTCCCAGATGCCGCGCTGGATCAGCACCCGCGATCCCGCCGAACAGGTCTGGCCGCCATTCTGGACGATGGCGTTGACGATCACCGGCAATGCGGCGTCCAGATCGGCATCCTCAAAGACGATCTGCGGCGACTTGCCGCCCAGTTCCAGCGTACAGGGAATATGGTTGCGCGCCGCCGCGATCTGGATCGCTTGCCCGACCTCGGGCGAGCCGGTGAAGCTGATGAAATCGACGCCGGGATGTTCGGAAAGCGCCCGCCCCGCCACCTCGCCGCGCCCGGTGACGATATTGATCGCGCCGGGCGGAAAGCCCACCTCGCCCGCCAATTCGCCGATGCGCAGAATGGTCAGACAGGCATCCTCGGCGGGTTTGGTGACGGTGGCATTGCCCATGGCCAGCGCCGCACCGACCGAGCGGCCAAAGATCTGCACCGGGTAATTCCAAGGGATGATATGGCCGGTCACGCCATGGGCCTCGCGCAGGCTCATCACGTCATAGCCGTTCAGAAACGGGATCACCTCGCCATGCAGCTTGTCCGCCGCGCCGCCATAATATTCGAAATAGCGCACCAGCGCCGCCATATCGGCACGGGACTGGGCGATGGGTTTGCCGTTGTCGCGGGTTTCGAGCCGCGCCAACGCCTCGGCCTCGGCCTCAAGGCGCAGCGCAAGGCGCAGCATCAGCCGGCCCCGTTCGGCCGCGGTCAGTCCGCCCCATTCGCCCCCCAGCGCCGCGCGTGCCGCGTCGATGGCTGCGGCGACATCCTCGGGGCCGGAATCGGCGATACTGGCAAAGCGCATCCCGTCGATGGGCGAGATCATCGGCAATTCCCGACCCAGTGCCGCCGCCCGCCATGTCCCGCCGATCAGGTTCAGCGGGCGTGGAATCGTCAGGGATTGATCCGTCATCGTCTCATCCATCTGTGGGATTCGCCCCGAACAGGGTGACGATGTCGCAGCCACAGTGCAAGGCTGGCGAAAGCTGACCATGTCGTTAAGCTGGGATCAACATCTGTGAGGACGATATGACCGACCGCCCCAGCGCCCATCCCGACGACCCGCATTATGTCGACCGCATGAGCTGGCTGCGCGCCGCGGTGATGGGGGCCAATGACGGCATCGTGTCGGTCGGCGGACTGATCACGGGGGTCGCGGCCGCCAGCCCCGACCCCAAGACGATCCTGATCGCAGGCTCGGCCGGGCTGGTCGCGGGCGCGATGTCCATGGCCGCCGGCGAATATGTCTCGGTCAGTTCGCAAAGCGATATCGAGCGCAGCGACATCGCCCGCGAGCGTCAGGCCCTGGCCGATATGCCCGAAGAGGAACTTCGCGAGCTTGCCGAGATCTATGAGGCGCGCGGCATGTCGCCCGCGACCGCGATGCAGGCCGCGCGCGAGGTGTCCGAAAAGGACGCGCTGGCCGCCCATATCCGCGACGAGCTTGGGCTGAGCGAGGCCAGCGCCGCCAATCCATGGGTGGCCGCGCTGGCCTCGGGGGTGACGTTCAGCGTGGCGGCGGCGCTGCCGCTGGCGGCGGCGATCCTTGCGCCTTCGGGACAGGTGATCGCCAGCGTGCTGGTTGCGGTTGTGATCGCGCTGGCCCTGCTGGGTGCGCTTGGGGCCTGGGCGGGGGGCGCACCGCTGATGCGTGCCACGCTGCGCGTGGTTGCCGGCGGGGTCTTTGCGCTGGCGGTGACGGCCGCCATCGGAAAGCTATTCGGAATCGCGGGGGGCTAGCCGCGCGCTCGGCGGCGCCCCGGGATCGGCGGCGGCTCATATCGTCGTGCCGCCCCCGTTTCCGGCCCTCGCTTCCAGACCGGCCGCCGCCCGGCGACGGCCAGCAACGGACAGACCGCAACGGACAGACCGCAACGGACAGACCGCAACGGGACAAATACGGGACGCGGGGCTAAAGCGCCGCGTCAAGGCCCGCGATCAGGCGCGCCACCGTGGCGTCCACATCACGCAGCTTGTCCAGCCCAAAGAGCCCGATGCGGAAGCTGCGGAACCCCTCGCCCTCGCCGACCTGCAAGGGCACGCCGGCCGCGATCTGATACCCGGCGGCCAGAAAACGCCGCCCGCTTTGCAGTTCCGGGTCGTCGGTATGACAGACCACCACGCCGGGCGCGGCAAACCCATCCGCCGCGACAGAGCGAAAGCCCCGCCGCGCCAGTTCCGCGCGCACCGCATTCCCCAGCCGCCATTGCGCATCCCGCGCCGCCTCAAAGCCCATTTCGCGGGTCTCGGCCATGGCGTCGCGCAACCCGATCAGCGCATCGGTGGGCAGCGTCGCGTGATAGGCATGCCCGCCCGCCTCATAGGCCTGCATGATCGCGCGCCATTTCTTCAGATCCAGCGCGAAACTGTCGCTGGTGGTCGCGGCCAGCCGCTCGACCCCCAGCGGCGACAGCATCACCATCCCCGCCGAGGGCGAGGCCGACCAGCCCTTTTGCGGCGCCGAAATCAGCACATCGACGCCGGTCGCGCGCATGTCCACCCAGACCGCCCCGGATGCGATACAATCCAGCACCATGATCGCGCCGACCTCATGGGCCGCGGCGGCCAGCGCGGCGATATAGTCATCGGGCAGGATCATTCCGGCGGCGGTTTCGACATGCGGCGCAAAGACCGCGTCGGGACGGGCCTCGCGGATCCGGGCCACCACCTCGTCGATGGGCGCCGGGGCAAAGGGTGCGTCGGCGGCATTGCCCGACTGGCGGGCCATCATCACCGTGGTTTCGCGGGCAAAGCCGCCAGCCTCGAAGATCTGGCTCCAGCGATAGCTGAAAAAGCCGTTTCTGACGATCAGCGCATGCGCCCCGCGACCGAACTGACGCGCGACCGCCTCCATCGCGCAGGTGCCGCCACCCGGGATCAGCGCCACCGCCTCGGCGCCGTAAACCTCGCGCAGGGTGGCCGAGATGTCGCGCATCGCGGTCTGGAATTTCTGCGACATGTGGTTCAGCGACCGGTCGGTGAACACGACCGAAAATTCCTGCAACCCGTCGGGGTCCACATCGGGAAGAAGTCCGGGCATGTCCGATCCTTTCGTGTCAAGATTGGCGCAGCCTAACCCGCTGACCCGTCAAGGGCCAGTCCCCGCAAGGTCGCAGCATGGGCACCCCGTCGCCGCCATCGCCGCGCCGTCCCCCCTTGCCGGTTTGAACGCCCGCGACTAGCTTTAGGGTCAAACAATCAACAGGCCATCCATGCGTATCGGCATTCTCAAATGCGGCCAGTCGCCCGAAGTTCTTCGCGGCGATCTGGGCGATTATGACACCATGTTCGAACGGCTCCTCGCCGGGCGGGGGTTCGAATTCGAGAGCTATCACGTCGAGGCCATGGAGTTTCCCGACACCCCGCAAAGCGCCGATGGCTGGCTGCTGACCGGATCGCGCCACGGCGCTTATGAAGACCACGCCTTCATTCCCCCGCTCGAGGATTTCATCCGCGCCGCCTATGCGCAGGCGGTGCCCATGGTCGGCATCTGCTTTGGCCATCAGATCATCGCCCAGGCGCTTGGCGGCAAGGTGGTCAAGCATCCCGCCGGCTGGGCCGTCGGCGCCCAGGATTACGATTTCGACGGCGAAAAGATCACCCTCAACGCCTGGCATCAGGATCAGGTCACCCAGCTGCCCCCGGATGCCGAGGTCGCGGCCACCAACGCATTTTGCGAAAACGCGGCGCTGGTCTATGGCGACCGCGCCTATACCGTGCAGGCCCATCCCGAATTCGATGACGGCTTCGTCGACGGGCTGATCGAACATCGCGCCCGCGGCGTGGTCCCGGCCGAGCTTCTGGACGCCGCCCGCGCCCGCATGGGCCGCCCGCTGCAATCGCGCAGCATCGCCGACCGGATCGAGACCTTTTTCAAGGCCGCGCCCGCCCGGCAGAACCAGCAACTGACCCAAAATCGCGAAGGTGCCGCATGAGCCCCGACTGGATCGAAAAAACCCCGCGCGCCGCACAGGAATATGTGACCGGCCGCCGCCTGGACGAGGTCGAATGCATCGTCGCCGACATTGCCGGCGTGGCGCGCGGCAAGGCCATGCCCGCGTCGAAATTCGCGCGGCAGGAAAAATTCTATCTGCCGAACTCGATCTTTCTGCAAACCATCACCGGCGAATGGGCCGACAATCCCCAGGGCGCGTTCACCGAACCGGACATGATCCTGACCCCGGATTTCAGCACCGCGACCGCCGCGCCATGGACCGCCGACTGGACCATGCAGGTCATCCACGATGTCAGCGACCAACAGGGCAATCCCGTGCCCATCGCGCCCCGCAACGTGCTCAAACGCGTGCTGCGCCTTTACGAGGAAAAGGGCTGGCGCCCGATCGTCGCCCCCGAGATGGAATTCTTTCTGGTCGCGCGCAATATCGACCCCAACCAGCCGATCATCCCGCCGATGGGCCGGACCGGACGCCGCGCCGCCGCCAAACAGGCCTATTCCATGTCGGCCGTGGACGAATACGGCAAGGTCATCGACGACATCTATGATTTCGCCGAGGCCCAGGGCTTTGAGATCGACGGCATCCTGCAAGAGGGCGGCGCCGGTCAGGTGGAAATCAATCTCAACCATGGCGATCCGGTGGCGCTGGCCGACGAGATTTTCTATTTCAAGCGCCTGATCCGCGAGGCGGCGCTGCGCCACGACTGTTTCGCCACCTTCATGGCCAAGCCCATCGAGGGCGAACCCGGCAGCGCCATGCATATCCACCATTCGGTGGTCGACCTGAAAACCGGGCAAAACATCTTTTCGGATGCGCAGGGACGCGAGACCCCGGCCTTCCTGCATTTCATCGCCGGCATGCAGAAACATCTGCCGGCGGCGGTCGCGCTGCTGGCGCCCTATGTCAACAGCTATCGCCGCTATGTCCCTGATTTCGCGGCGCCGATCAATCTTGAATGGGGGCGCGACAACCGCACCACGGGCCTGCGCGTGCCGATTTCCGGCCCCGAGGCGCGGCGCGTCGAAAACCGTCTGGCGGGTATGGATTGCAACCCCTATCTGGGCCTCGCCGCCAGCCTTGCCTGCGGCTATCTGGGTCTGGTCGAGGCGGAAAATCCCCGCGCCGAATGTCTGGGCGACGCCTATATTTCAGAGGATGAACTGCCGCTGACCCTGGGCGATGCGCTGGACCTGATGGAGGACAGCGCCCCGATGCGCGAGGTTCTGGGCCAGGAATTCATCGCCGTCTATCAGGCGGTGAAACGCAATGAATACAAGGAATTCCTGCAAGTCATCAGCCCGTGGGAACGTGAGCATCTGTTGCTAAACGTGTAAATATCGGGGGTGGCACCGGCCCGTGGTGCCGCCCTCCGCCGCTTTGGCGGCAGCCCGCCGATGACCGGGTGCGACCGACCCTTCGGTGTGAACCCAAAGCCGTGCCCGCCGTTATATCCCCAGCGCAGCAAACGAACCGGGGGAAACGGATGATCGAATTCGAAACGGGCCAAAACTGCTGGCGGGTCGAAACCGCCGGGCGGCTTTCCTTCATCGTCAATGGCAAAGCCTATTTCAGAGCCCTGCGCGAGGCATTGTTGCAGGCCAGGCGGCTGGTCATGCTGATCGGCTGGGATTTCGATTTCGAAATCGAGATGCTGCCCGGCGAAAGCGATGCCGATGGCAACGCCCCCGACGGCTTTCCCAACACCGTCGGCGCCTTTCTGGACGCGATGGCGCATCGGCGCCCGGAACTGGACATCTATCTGTTGAAATGGAGCGGTGGCGCGCTGATCACGCCGGGCCGCATCCTGCCCGCGCTTCAGGTCAAGTTTCTATCCCCCGAACAAATCCATCTGGCGTTCGATGGCTGTCATCCGATCGGGGCCTGCCACCACCAAAAGCTGGTCGCTATCGACGATTCGCTTGCCTTTTGCGGTGGGATCGACCTGACCCAGGGGCGCTGGGACGATCATGAGCATCGCGATGAAAACCCGCTGCGCCGCGACCGCAATGGCGAGATTTCCCAACCCTGGCACGATGCCTCGGCCGTGTTCACGGGGCCGGCGGCGGCCGCGATCTCGGAACTGGCGCGGGCGCGCTGGCACCGCGCTCATGATGCCCGGATCAATGAAAGCTTCGAGCCCGGCGCCGATATCTGGCCGGCAAGCATCGCGCCGATGTTTCACGACCTGCCGCTGGCCATTGCCCGAACCCAGCCCCCCGAACACGACGCCCCCCTCATCAACGAGATCGAGACCCTGTATCTCGATGCCATCGCCGGGGCCGAACATTGTATCTTTCTGGAATCGCAATATTTCTGTGCCGACAATATCACCCGGGCCATTGCCCGGCGATTGCGCGAACCCAATGGGCCCGAGGTTGTCATCATCAACCCCCATGCCGCGCAGGGCATGATCGAGGATCAGGCCATGCATATCACCCGCAGCCGGGCGATCCGGTATCTGCGGGGCATCGACCGGCATGACCGGTTCCGCATCCTGTATCCGGTCACCGCATCGGGGCAGCCGATCTATGTCCATGCCAAGCTGATGGTGGTGGATGACCGTTTCCTGCGCGTCGGCTCAAGCAATATCGACCGCCGCTCCATGGGCTTCGACACCGAATGCGACATTGCCGTAATCGCCCAAAGCGCCGCCGAACGCCGCCAGATCCGCCGCTTTCGCGACGGGCTGATCGCCGAGCATCTGGGCCTTGACCCCGCCCATGTCGGCAAGTCGGTCGCCGCGCATGGCGAAGTGATCGGCGCGCTGCGCGCATTGTCCGGCCCCGGACTCGGCCTCATGCCGCTTGTGCCAAGGGCCGAGCCGTTGCTGGGCCGCTTTCTGTCCGAAACACGCCTGTTCGATCCCCGCTATCGCAACAGCGCAAAGGCGCGGCTGGGGGTCACCTCGCGTCATGTGATGATGGGCGGGGCATTGGCACTGGGCGGGGCGATGCTGTGGCGGCATCTGGATCGCAAACGCCGCATGCGCGACGGCAGATAGACCGCCGGGGACATGCCCGTCGCGGGTGGCGGTCCTTATCGGGACGAAAAAGGGGGCGCGGATCGCGCCCCCTTTTTCGCTTGCTCTTCGACGGATCAGCCGCGCTGCGAATCCAGCGTTTCGCCATCATGTTCGACCTCGCGGGCCTTTTGATCCGACATTCTCCAAGTGGCCTGCCGCTTGACTTCAAGATCGCCTGATTTTGCTCGCTGGGCAAGCGTTTTTCGCCCCGAGCGGTGTCTGTCG